>SKWV01000486.1 GCA_007128755.1 Trueperaceae bacterium | reverse complement strand
CGGCCGTGACGCGCACGTCCAGCCGCTGCGCCCAAGGGTGCGGCGCGAGCGTCGCCTCGACGACGAGCGCGGGCGAGTTCGACACCACCGCGCAGCGGAGCCCGGCCATCGCCGCGGCCTCCACGAGCTCGGCCGCGCCGGGCAGCGCCGGAGCCTCGTCGAGCCGCGACCCGACCTCCTCGCCCAGCGCGTCGACGAGCGCGTCGTGATCGGTGTCGGCGCCATAGCGCTCGATGAGCAGCGTGATGAGCGTCTGGGCGTCGGTGCCCAGCAGCGCCTCGCGGGCCTCGTCCGGCAGATGGCCCCCGAAGCGCGCCACCGCAGCCTGCTCGGCGGCGAACCACACCGGCTCGGTGTCGATGAGCGTGCCGTCCATGTCGAACAGGAGGCCGACGGGGCGAGGCCGAATGGGGTTCATGGCCGCAGCGCCGCCGCGACCGCGGACCCGAACGCCTCATGCCCCTGCGCCGACCAGTGGACGCCGTCGACGTCGCTCGTGCTCACGTGCAGCCCGGCGTCGAGGAAGCCGACGCCGCGCGAGCGCGCCACGCGCTCGTACTGATGCGCGAAGGCCCGCGACGTCGCGAGGCCGTCGCGCCACATCGTGTCGAAGCCGGCGTACGCGTCCGGGTCGCGCGCCTCCCAACCGCCGAGCGTCGCGAGCGGCGGCGGCGCCACCAGCAGCACGTCGGGCGCGCCGCCCGCGGGCCCGAAGGTGCTCCCGCGGACCGCGTCGACCACCGCGCCCGCACCCTCGGCGATCTCGAACGCGCTGGCCCCGAACCGGGTCTTGAGGTCGTTCGTGCCGAGCATGACCACGACGACGTCCGCCGGCGCGGCGCTCTCGAGCACGCTCGGCAGGTGCCGGAGCCCGCGCTTGTCGCCGAGCGGGTCCTCGAAGACCGTCGTGCGGCCGTTCTGCCCGGCCTCGATCACGTGCCAGGCGCGACCCAGCGCGCGCTGCAGCACGCCGGGCCAGCGCACCGTGCGGGCGTAGCGCGCGCCGGTCCCGGGCTCGAACCCCCAGGTGTTGGAGTCGCCGAAACAGAGGACGGTCCGTTCGCGCGTGTCACCCATGGCGCGCAGGCTACCGTGCGCGCGACCCGTCGCCCCGCTACCATGCCCCATGCGCGCCATCCTCGTCCCAGCCCCGAACGCCACCCCGAACCTCGAGCGCGTCCCCGACCCCGAGCCTCCCCCCCACGGCGCGATCGTCGAGGTCCGCGCCACCGGGGTCTGCCGCAGCGATTGGCACGCCTGGGTCGGTCACGATCCGACCGTCTCGTTCCCGCACGTGCCGGGGCACGAGTTCGCCGGCGTGGTGCGCGCCGTGGGGCGCGACGTCACGCGCTTCGCGGGCGGGGAACGCGTCACCGCGCCGTTCTGCTGCGGGTGCGGCGCGTGCGGCGAATGCCGCTCCGGGCACCAGAACCTCTGCGACCGCGAGTACCAGCCCGGCTTCGACGGCTGGGGGAGCTTCGCGGAGTACGTGATGGTGCCGTGGGCCGACGTGAACCTGGTGACGCTCCCCGAGCGCGTCGCCTTCGCCGAGGCCGCGAGCCTCGGCTGCCGCTTCATGACCGCCTACGCGGGCATCGTCCACCACGCCGCCGTCCGGCCGGGCGAGAGCGTCGTGGTCTACGGCTGCGGCGGCGTGGGGCTGTCGGCGGTCATGATCGCCGCCGCCATGGGCGCGCACGTGGTCGCGGTCGACGTGCTGGCCGACAAGCTGGCGCTGGCGCGTGAACTCGGCGCCGCGCTCACGGTCGACGCGACGCGTGACGATCCGGTCGACGCCACGCGCACGGCGACCGACGGCGGCGCCCACGTCGCCGTCGATGCGCTCGGCAGCGGCGACACGGCGCGGCAGGCGATGCGCTCGCTGCGCCGCCGCGGACGGCACCTGCAGCTCGGGCTGTTGCTGGCGGGCGAGGCGTCGCCCGCGATCGCGCTCCAGGACGTGACGCGGCGCGAGCTTCGCGTGCTCGGCAGCCACGGCATGCAGGCCTGGCGCTACGGCGAGATGTTCGACTTCATCGCGGCCCGGGGTCTGCCGCTCGCTCGGATGATCGGTGAGCGCCGTCCCCTGGCCGACGCGGGCGCGGTGCTGGCCTCGATGGCGGCGTTCGCGCCCTTGGGGGTGACGCTGCTCGAACCGTGAGCGGTCGGGCGTATCATTCTTCACTCGAAGCATGGGGGACGAGCCCCACGCCGAAAATGTGCATTTGCCGGCCCGACGAGCCCCATGGGGTCCATAATGTCGATTCATGAGACGTCGTCACGGCGTCCTCGTGACCCTGGCACCCCTGGTGCCGGACCCTCTGAGAGGAGGAGACTCCGCATGCTCGAGACCATTGCTATCATCCTGCTCGTCCTATGGCTGTTAGGCCTCGTGACCGGCACGACGCTCGGTGGCTTCATCTACATCCTGCTCGTCATCGCCATCGTGCTGTTCCTGGTTCGGCTCATCAGCGGCCGAAGGCCCGTCTAGCGAAGCCAAGCCGAACGACCTCGACCGGGTGTCCAGCCGCTGCTGGACACCCGGTTCCTTGCTGCCGACGTTCATCACGGCGAGGCCCGACCGCGATCACTTCTCGGCGTCGACCAGCCCCTTCACGAACCAGCGCTGCATGAAGATGACGACGAGCACGGGCGGCAGCAGCGCCAGCACCGCGGTGGCCATGATCATGTTCCAGTCCGTCTGCGCGTCGCCGGTGCCGATCATCTTGACGATGCCGATCACGATCGTCTCGCGGCCGCGGCTGGTGGTGATGAGGAGCGGCCACAGGTACTGGTTCCAACCGTAGATGAACAGGATCACGAAGAGCGCGGCGATGTTGTTGCGCGAGAGCGGCAGCAGCACGTCCCAGAAGAACCGCATCGGGCCGGCGCCGTCGATCTGCGAGGCGTCGACGAGCTCGTCGGGCACCGTCATGAAGAACTGCCGGAACAAGAGCGTCGCCGTGGCCGACGCGATGAGCGGGATGGTGAGCCCCGCGAACGTGTCGATCATGCCCAGGTTCGACACCACCGCGTAGGTCGGGATGATGCGCACCTCCACGGGCAGCATCAACGTGATGAAGATCATCCAGAAGAACGTCATCCGGAACGGGAACTCGAAGAACACGACCGCGAACGCCGACAGCAGCGAGATGGTGATCTTGCCGACCACGATCACGAGCGCCATGATGAAGGAGTTGCGCATCATGATGAGCGCGGGTGTGGCGCGCACCCGCGTCCCCTCGCCCGTCTGCAGGGCGCGGGTGTAGTTCTCGACCGCCTGCGTGCCCGGCGTGAGCGGCATGTCGCCGCGGGCGATGGTCGGAGCGCTGTGGGTCGACCCGATCACGGCGAGGTAGATCGGGAAGGCGAAGATGATGACGCCGAAGACCAGCACGATGTGCGGGAGCCAGACGTTGCGAGAACCGGTCATCAGTAGTGCACCCGCCGCTCGATGAACCGGAACTGCACGACCGTCAGCAGGATCACCGCCGTCATGAGCACCACCGACTGCGCCGACGAGCCGCCCAGGTCGAGGTTGATCACGCCGTCGCGGTAGACCTTGTACATCAGCGTGGTGGTGGCGCGGCCGGGACCGCCCTGCGTGAGCGCGTGGATGACGCCGAAGGTGTCGAAGAAGGCGTAGATGATGTTCACGACCAGCAGGAAGAAGGTCGT
>SKWV01000371.1 GCA_007128755.1 Trueperaceae bacterium | reverse complement strand
GCAACTCGGTCGAAGCGTGCGGCCACGAGCGACCACCGACCCATCGAGGGCGTTTCTGCGCCCCCGATCACGACGGGTCCTGGCGGTTCCCCGACTTCAGGCCGACCGTGCGGGCGTATCCGAATGTACCCACGTTCACAAGGTATCACCCTGCCCGCGATGCGCGCAAACGACGTCGGCACATCACGATGAGTGGCGCGTGACATGGATGACATCGAGAGGCGCGTGCTGGACACGCATCGGCGAACGTGGCGCGGGCCCCTTCATGCAGACTTCACCCCTCGCTCGCACTCGAGGAGTGCGCGAGGGGTGCGGGGGCGTCGAGCGCCCGGAGTCCGTCAGGCGTGCGTGTCCAGCGGTCTATCAGCGCGGGATCGCTTGGAGCAGCAACGCCAGCACGCCCCACGTCACGCCCATGTAGATGGTCACGCGCTGCAGGCCGCCGGCCACTCCGCCGCGCGTGCCGAAGTCGAACCCGCCACCGCCGCCGCCGCCGAGGCCTTCGCCCAGCCCCGACTGCTTCGGCTCCTGCATGAGGATCACGACCGTCAGCAGGGCCGAGATGAGGATGAAGAGGGTCAGTACGATCCAGAACATGGTGCGTCTCCTCGTGACGGCGCCGAGCCGTCGTCGTCGGTGTCGCACGAGACGACCGCGCATGGTGCGGGCCCGTGCGGTGGAACGGTCGTGGTGCCGAGAGCGGGAGTCGAACCCGCACGGGTTGCCCCGGTCGATTTTGAGTCGACTGCGTCTACCGTTCCGCCACCTCGGCGCGCGGAAACCGACCACAGAGTCTAGCAGACGCGCGGGCGTGGCGTCATCGCCCGGCGACCGACGGCGGAGTCGCCGCGCCGGCCGCCCGGATGCCGGTCCGGGGGCGGCCCCGTGGTAAATTGCCGGTCATGCCACGTCGAGCGCCCCCAGGGGCGCGCGACGCGCGCTCGGGGGCGAAGGCCGCTCCCGTCCGCGCCATAAGGATCCCCTCCATGCCCACCATCGCGGTGCTCCGGTTCCCGGGCTCCAACTGCGACGACGACACCCGCCACGCCGTGCACGACGTCCTGGGCGCCACGGCCCGGTACGTCTGGCACACCGAGGAGGACCTCGCCGGCGTGGACGCCGTGATCGTGCCCGGCGGGTTCAGCTACGGCGACTACCTCCGCTCGGGCGCGTTGGCGGCGACCAGCCCCGTGATGCGCGCCGTGCGTGCGTTCGCCCAACGCGGCGGCCCGGTGCTCGGCATCTGCAACGGGTTCCAGATCCTCACCGAGGCCGGCCTGCTGCCCGGGGCGCTCGCCCGCAACGTCGGGCTCGACTTCCTGTGCGACACCGTCGCGGTGCGCGTCGAGCGGGCCGACACGCCGTTCACCGCCGCCTACCAGGGCGGTCAGGTGCTGCGACTGCCGATCGCCCACCACGAGGGCCGCTTCGAGGCCGACGCGGCGACGCTGGAGCGGCTCGAGGGCGACGGCCGCGTGGTGCTGCGCTACGTGGACGCTGGGGGCGAGCGCACCTCGAACCCGAACGGGTCTGCCCACGACATCGCGGGGATCCTGAACGAGCGCGGCAACGTGCTCGGCATGATGCCGCACCCGGAACGCGCCGTCGAGGAGCTGTTGGGCTCGGTCGACGGCGTCGGCCTGCTGACGTCGCTGCTCGACGCGGCGGCGGTGGAAGCGTGAAGGCGCGATCGGCGGGCGCGGGGCCATCCGAGACCCGAAGCGAGACGCCCCTGCCGCGCGGCGACGTCGTGACGCGCGCCGACGCCGCCACCTTCGGGCTCACGCCGCTTGAGTTCGACCAGGTCGTCCACCACTTGGGCCGCGACCCGGTCGCGGTCGAGGCCGCGATGTTCGGCGCGCTGTGGAGCGAGCACTGCGGCTACAAGAACTCGCGCCCGCTGCTCCGGCGCCTCCCGACGGAAGGCCCGCAGGTGCTACAGGGCCCGGGCGAGAACGCCGGCGTCGTCGACATCGGGGACGGCCTCGGCGTCGCCTTCAAGATGGAGAGCCACAACCATCCCAGCGCGGTGGAGCCGGTGCAGGGCGCCGCCACCGGCGTCGGCGGCATCCTGCGCGACATCTTCGCCATGGGCGCGAGGCCGTTCGCGGTGCTCGACGCGCTCCGCTTCGGCGACCTGGCGCATCCGCGCACGCGCTACCTGCTCACCGGCGTCGTGCACGGCATCTCGAGCTACGGCAACGCGATCGGCGTGCCGACGGTCGGTGGCGAGGTGCAGTTCCACCCCTGCTACGACGAGAACCCGCTCGTGAACGTGATGGCGCTCGGCCTGCTGCGGCACGAGGACCTCCAATCCGGCACCGTCGGCGAGGCCGGCAACGTGCTGCTCTACGTCGGCTCCAAGACCGGCCGCGACGGCCTCGGCGGCGCGGTGTTCGCGTCGGCCGACCTGTCCGACACCTCGGCCGCCGACCGGCCCGCGGTGCAGGTGGGGGATCCCTTCATGGAGAAGCTCCTGCTCGAGGCCTGCCTCGAGGCCATCGAGCGGGGCCTGGTGATCGGCGTGCAGGACATGGGCGCCGCGGGCATCACGTCGAGCGTGGCCGAGATGGCGCATCGCGCCGGCATGGGCATCGACCTCGACCTGGACGCCGTCCCGCGGCGAGAGCCGGGGATGAGCCCGCTCGAGGTGATGCTCTCGGAGTCGCAGGAGCGCATGGTGCTCACGGTCGCGCCCGGCCGCGAGGACGAGCTGCTCGAGGTGCTCCGGCGCTGGGAGCTCGACGTCGCCGCGATCGGCACGGTGGCCGCCCACGGGCGCTTCCGGTTGTTCGAGGGGGGTGAGCTGGTCGGCGACATGCCCGTCGCGCCGCTCAACGAGGCCCCCACCTACACGCGCGAGGGACGCGAGGACCCGCTCGTGCGCGAGGCGCGCGAGCGCGACCTCGGCGACGTGCCGGAGCCGCGCGACCTCGGGGTCGCCCTGCTGCGCTTGCTGGGCGACCCGACGATCGCCTCGAAGCGCGCGATCTTCCGCCAGTACGACCATCAGGTGATGACCAACACCGTCGTGCTCCCCGGCGCCGGCGACGCCGCCGTGCTGCGTGTGAAGGGGACCCGGCGTGGCGTGGCGGCCACCGTCGACTGCAACGCCCGCTACGTCTACCTCGCGCCGCGTCGGGGCGCGGCGCTGGCCGTCGCCGAGGCCGCGCGCAACCTCGCCTGCGTGGGCGCGCGACCCTTGGGCGTCACCGACAACCTCAACTTCGGCAATCCGACGGTGAGCGAGGTCTACTACCAGATGGTCGAGGCCGTCGAGGGGTTGCGCGAGGCGTGCCTCGCCCTCTCGACGCCCGTGACGGGCGGGAACGTGAGCCTCTACAACCAGTACCGCTCGGGCGACGCCTACGTCGCCATCCACCCGACGCCCACCGTCGGCATGGTCGGCGTGCTCGAGGACGTCGAGCGCCACGCCGGCATGGCGCTGCAACGCGACGGCGACGTGCTGCTCCTGCTCGGCGCAGGGCGCCCGGCGCTCGGCGCGAGCACCTACCTCGCGTGCATCCACGGACTCGAGGCGGGCGAGCCGCCCGCGCTCGACCTCGGCGCCGAACGCGCGCTCGTCGACCTGCTGGTCGAGACGATCGCGCTGGGCCTGATCGACACCGCCCACGACGTGAGCGATGGGGGGGTTGCCGTTACGCTGGCCGAGATGGCCATCCACGGT
>SKWV01000386.1 GCA_007128755.1 Trueperaceae bacterium | reverse complement strand
GAGCCGCGTGGGGACGAGTGGGGAGGCTAGGCTAGGCCGCCAGCGCCGCCCGCCTGATCCGCCACTGCTGCAGCGCGATCACCGACAGCACCAGCGTCAGCCCCACCACGTCCGTGATCCAGTTCGGCTGGATGAGCGCGAACGCCACGCCCAGGAGCACCAGCCGTTCGTACCAGCGGGTCCGGGTGAGCACGAAGCCCTGCGTGGCGGCGCCGAACGCCAGCATCCCGAGCAGCGCCGAGAGGAAGACCCACGCCCCCTCGAGGAACGTGTCGACGCCGAAGAGCAGCAGGCGGGTGTTGAAGATGAACATGAACGGCAGGATCGCCGTGCGCATGTCGTAAGTGAAGCCCTGGATGCCGGTGCGGATGGGGTCCGAGCGCGCGATGGCCGCGGCCGCGAAGGCGGCGAGCCCGACGGGCGGCGTGTCGTCGGCGAGGATGCCGAAGAAGAACACGAACAGGTGGGCCGCGAGCAGCGGGAAGCCGAAGCCGAACTGCTGCCCCAGGTTGTAGATCACGGGCGCCGTCAACGTCGCCATGACGATGTAGTTGGCCGTGGTCGGCAGGCCCAGACCGAGGATCAGGCTCGCGATGGCGGTGATGATGAGGACCACGGCGAAGATCATGAAGTTCTCGGCCGCGCCCGTGTTGCCCTGGAAGAACTCGACCACCGGCAACACGAAGATGGCGAAGAACCCCGCGATGGCGCGCGCGAGGGTCTGGATGATCTCGGTCAGCCTCAGCCCGAGCCCGGTCAGGTTGACCGTCCCGACGACGATGCCCGCGGTGGCGACCGCGACCGCGATCCCGACCATGTTGCGCGCGCCGGCCTCGAGACCGGCGATCACGTCACGGACACCCGAGAGGATCGCGGGACCCACGGGCTGGCCGCGCAGTCGCGCTCGGATCGGGGCCTGGACGAGCATCAAGAGCACCATCGCTCCGATCGCCCACATCACGGCGAAGGCGGGCGTCGCCCGCACGATCACGAGGTAGTAGATGAGGATGAAGAGCGGGACCAGGTAGTGGACGCCGTTCACGAACGTCCCGAGCCGCGACGGCAGCTCGGCGCGCGAGATGCCCTTGAGGCCGAGCTTGAGCGCTTCGAGGTGCACGATGTAGAAGAGCGCGATGAACGAGATGACCGCCGGCACGAACGCGGCGCGGATCACCTCGAAGTAGGCCGTCCCGGTGAACTCCGCGATGATGAACGCGGCCGCACCCATCACGGGCGGCATCAACTGGCCGTTCGTCGACACCGCCACCTCGATGCCCGCGGCCTTGTGCGCCGGGTACCCCGAGCGCTTCATGAGGGGGATGGTGAAGGTGCCGGTCGTCACGACGTTGGCGAGCGAGGAGCCCGAGACCATGCCGGTCATGCCGGACGCCACGACCGCCGCCTTGGCCGGGCCGCCGCGCGAGGTGCCGAGGAAGGCGTTGGCGAGGTCGATGAAGTACTTGCCGGCTCCGGCCCGGTCGAGCATGCTGCCGAAGAGGACGAACAGGAACACGAACTGGACCGAGACCCCGAGCGCGATCCCGAAGATCCCCTCCGTGGTCACGTACATCTGACTGATGAGCCGCTCGGGCGAGTACCCGCGATGCGCGAGCAGGTCCGGGAGCGTCAAGAAGGGGATGGCGCCGCGCGGGCCGATCATCGCGTAGACGAGGAAGAGGCCCGCGATGAGCGCGAGCGCCGGGCCGAGGCTGCGGCGGGTGGCCTCGAGCAGCAGGACGATCATCGTCCAACCGAGCACGACCTCGCGCTCGTTCGGGATGCCGAAGCGCAGCTGGATGCCGACGTACTCGAGCGCGAGGTAGAGCACCGAGGCCCCCGCGACGACGGCGGCGATGTAGTCGTACCAGGGGATCTGGCGCGCCCCGCCGCGGCGGCGGCCCGGGAACACGAGGAAGGTCAGCACGATCGCGAACGTCAGGTGGATCGCGCGTGCCCGGAAGGCGTCCATCACGAAGAAGCCGGCGATCCCGAGCTGGAAGAGCGACCAGCCGATGGCGAGCGCGAAGATGACCCACTTGATCACCCCGCGGGCGTCGCGCCCCCCGGCCTCCGCCTCGACCACCATGCGGCGCGCCTCGGCCGCGCCCTCGTCCTGCTCGGCCTCGGCCATGATCGCGTCGACGCTGAACGTACGACCCGGCGCCTCGTCCGGCACCGAGATCTTGCTGACGTCGACCGGCGTCACGCGTCCCGTAGCCGGGGCCGCCGCCTTGTCGTCGGCCTGCCGATCGCCGGGTCGCGCGTCGTCCGGGCGTTCCTTCGCCATACGATCCTCTCTCGCTCGGTCTTACGGCTGCTCGCTCTCCCATGCCACAGGGCGCCGCGGAGAACACGGCGCCCTGCGTCCAGGAACGTGGTGGTGGCGCAGGTCGAGGACCGAACGTCCGACGACCGGCGACTGGCCCTAGAGCAGGCCGAACTCCCGCAGCGCGCGCTCGGCACCGGGGTGCAGCGGCGCACCGAGGCCGGTGACGAAGTCCTCGGCGGTGAGGTTCGCGAGCGCCGGGTGCGTGGCCGTGAAGGTATCGAGGTTCTGGAGCACGGCGCTCACGATCGCGTAGGCGTGCTCCTCGGGGAGGTCGATGCTCGTGACGAAGAGCGCCTTGACACCGAACAGGGTGACGTCTTCGGGCTGGTTGCCGTACGTGTCGGCCGGCACCGTCGCGAAGGCGTAGTACGGCTCGGCCTCGATGAGGTCCGCCAGTTCGGGGTCGTCGAGCGGGACGATGTTGACGTCGGCCGTCGCCGTGATGTCGCGGATCGCGGCGCCACCGATACCGACCGTGTAGAAGAAGCAGTCGATGCGGCCGTCACGCAGGAAGTCGGGCGCCTCGGCGGCCCGCAGGTACTCCGGCGTGAAGTCCTCTTCGGTCATGTCGAACACCTCGAGCATGGCCCGCACGGTGTTGAGGATGCCCGAGCCCGGGTTGCCGATCGAGACGCGCAGGTCGGCGATGTCCCGGAAGCTCTCGACGTTCGCGTCTTGCTGACACACCAGGTGCATCGGCTCGGCGTGGAGGCCCATGAGCACGCGGATGCCCTCGAACGGCTCGCCCTCGAACGCGGCTTCGCCGTGATAGGCCTGGTAAGTCACGTCGGACTGGGCCAGCGCGAGGTCGAGCTGGTCCTCCTGGATCGCCCGCACGTTGAACACCGAGCCACCGGTCGACTCCACCGTGAGGCGCAGGCCGACGTTGGCTTGGTTGACGATCGCGGCGGTGGCGCCGCCGACCGGGAAGTAGACCCCGACCACGCCACCGGTGCCGATGGTCAAGAACTGTTGGGCCGACGCCATCCCGAGGGTGGCGACGACGAGCGCGCCCAAGAACACGTTGAGCTTCTTCATGAATCCCTACCTTTCTAGTCGAAACGAGCTTGATGTGAGACGACACCTGCGTGCCGAACGGGTCCCTACCTGTACCACGGTTGCGCGGACGCGTAAAGCTCAACGCGCACCCCCGCCTCTTCAGCACGGTGCCGGCGGTCGGGTACCGTGGGGGGATGAGGCGTGTGCCCGGTTGGCTGGTATCGATGTTCGCAGGTCTGCTCGGGGTCGCGCTGCTCGGTGCGCTCGGCGCTCCGTCGCTCGTCGCGCTGCTGGTCGGGGTCGCCGTCGGCCTGGCGGCGCATCGCTCCCGGCGCGACCCGCCCTGGACGGCGGCGGGACGCCGTCGCTG
>SKWV01000392.1 GCA_007128755.1 Trueperaceae bacterium | reverse complement strand
GCTCGCTCTGCGCCCGCTCGCGAGGCCCGTACACGGGCCCCGCGGGACCGTGGGGCGCCGACGCCACCCCGGCCAGGTCCTTGCGCGACAAGAAGCACGCGCCCAGCAGCCCCGCCTCGGCCAGCCGGGCGAGCGCCGTCTCGTAGTGCGCGCCGCGCTCCGACTGGCGGTACGGGCCGTAGGCGCCGCCCACGTCGGGACCCTCGTCCCAGTCGAGCCCCAGCCAGCGCAGCTCCGCGAGGTTCCCGTCCACGGCCCGCGGCACGGTGCGCGGCGGGTCGAGGTCCTCGACCCGCAGCACGAAGGCGCCCCCCTGCGCCCGGGCGCTCGCCCACGCCAGGAGGGCGGTGCGGGCGTTGCCCAGGTGCAGGTCACCCGTCGGGCTCGGGGCGAAGCGGCCGCGCACCGGGCCCCCTAGAGGCGCCCGGCTGCGCGCATCGCCTCCACGACCGCGTCGCCCATGTCGGACGGGGTCAACGCGACCACGGCGCCGGCGGCCCGCAGCGCGGCGATCTTCTCGGCGGCGGTGCCCATGCCGCCCGAGATGATGGCGCCGGCGTGACCCATGCGCTTGCCGGGCGGAGCCGTGGTGCCGGCGATGAACGCCGCGACCGGCTTGGTCATCGACTCGGCGATCCAGGCGGCGGCCTCCTCCTCCGCGGCGCCCCCGATCTCGCCGATCATGATCACGCCCTCGGTGTCGGGGTCGGCCTCGAACATCGCCAGCGCGTCGACGAACGACGTGCCGTTGACGGGATCGCCGCCGATGCCCACGGCGGTCGTCTGCCCCAGGCCGGCGTCGGTCAGCTGCTTGACCGCCTCGTAGGTGAGGGTGCCCGAGCGGCTGACGACGCCGATCCGGCCGGCCTGGTGGATGTACCCGGGCATGATGCCGATCCGGCACTGGTGCGGCGTGATGACGCCGGGGCAGTTCGGTCCGACGAGCCGCGAGGGGCGCCCCTCGAGGTAGCGCTTGACGCGCACCATGTCCTGGATCGGGATGCCCTCGGTGATCACGACGATGAGCGCGACGCCGGCCTCGGCCGCCTCCATGATCGCGTCGGCGGCGAACGGCGGCGGCACGAACACGACGGAGGCGTTGGCGCCCGTCTCGGCCACGGCCGCGCGGACGGTCGGGAAGATCGGGACCTCGGCGCGGTAGCGTCCGCTGCGCCCGGGCACGCCGCTGGTGTCGACGTCGCCCTCGAAGAGCTCGACCTCGCCCGCGCGGGTCGGGTGCGTCGCGGCCACCACCTGGGTGCCGTAGGCGATGGAGCGGTCGACGTGGAACTTGCCGGCACCACCGAGTCCTTGGACCAGCAGGCGGGTGTCGCGATCGACGAGGATGCTCATGCCGCCAGCTCCACGATCTTGCGGGCGCCGTCGCGCATGCTGAGCGCGCTCTGCAGCCCCGCGACGCCGGAGCCTTCGATGATGCTGCGGCCGAGCTCGACGTTCGTGCCCTCGAGCCGCACCACCAGCGGGACCTCGAGACCCACGTCCTTCACCGCCTGCACGACGCCGTTGGCGATGGTGTCGCAGCGCATGATGCCACCGAAGATGTTGACGAAGATGCCGCGGACGCTTCTGTCCTTCATGATGATCTTGAAGGCCGCGGTCACGTTCTCGGTCGTGGCGCCGCCGCCGACGTCGAGGAAGTTCGCCGGCTCCCCGCCCTCCTCCTTGATGGTGTCCATGGTCGCCATCGCCAGCCCCGCGCCGTTCACGAGGCAGCCGATGGTGCCGTCGAGCTTGATGAACGACAGGTCGTAGGTGGCGGCCTCCACCTCGGCGGGATCCTCCTCCGAGAGGTCGCGGAGCGGGGCGAGCGCCTGCTGGCGGAAGAGCGCGTTCTTGTCGAACGACACCTTGGCGTCGAGCGCCATCACGCCGCCGTCCTCCGTCACGACCAGCGGGTTGATCTCGAGCATGTCGGTGTCGAGCGCGACCGCGGCGTCGGCGATGGCGGCCAGGAAGCGACGCGCGGACTTCGCCGCCTCGCCGCGCAGGCCGAGTTGCCACGCGAGCGCATGGGCCTGGAACGGCAGCATGCCGACGGCGGGGTCGATGACGGCGCGGAAGATCTTCTCGGGGGTGTGCTCCGCGACCTCCTCGATCTCGGTGCCGCCCTCGGTGGAGGCCATCATCACGTTCCGGCCCAGGGAGCGGTCGAGCACGACCGAGAGGTAGAGCTCCTGCACGATGGAGATGCCCTGTTCGACGTAGATCCGGTTGACCTGCTTGCCCTCGGGGCCGGTCTGGACCGTCACCAGCGTGCTGCCGAGCATGCGCTCGGCGAGCGCGCGCACGGCCGCCTCGGTCGCCTCCACGCCGCCCTCGATGCCATCGAGGACGACGGTGACGCCGCCGAGGTCGGGGTGCTCCGAGAAGCGCCCCTTGCCGCGCCCGCCGGCATGGATCTGCGCCTTGACGACGACGACGGGGTTGCCGCTCGCCTCGATCAGCGGCCTCACGGCGCGCACGGCCTCGTCGGGATCGGTGGCGACGCGGCCGACAGGGACGCTGATACCGCGCGCGCGCAGTAGGTCCTTCGCCTGGTACTCGTGGATCTTCAAGATGACCTCCATGGGGTCGAGGCCGCGTCCGCGGCGTTCGCCTGGGACCGTGAGGCGCTCGCCCCACGTACGACCGCCCTACGGTAACGGATACCCGTCGGCGACGGGGCGGGCCGACGCGCTACCATGCGGCATGATTCGGACCGCACTCCTCACAGTCTCGGACAGGACCGCCTCGGGCGAGCGCGAGGACCGATCGGTGCAGGGCGTTCGCGAGCTCTTGGCGACGGGTCCGTTCGTCGAGGTCGACTACCTCGTCGTGCCCAGCGAGCAGGCGATGATCCGTTCCAAGCTGCGGCTCCTGGCCGACGGCGAGGGCGTCGACCTGGTGCTCACCACGGGCGGCATCGGCCTCGGCCTGCGCGACCGGACGCCCGAGGCGACGCTCGACGTCCTCGAGCGGCACCTGCCGGGCCTCGCCGAGCGCATGCGGGCCGCCGGAGGCGAGCACGATCCGGCCGCGTGGCTGTCGCGCGCGGTCGCGGGGGTCCGCAAGACGACGCTCCTCCTCAACCTGCCGGGCGATCCCGAGGGCGCCGTGCGGGCGCTCGGCTCGGTGATCGACGTCCTGCCGCTGGCGCTCGAGGTGATCGGCAGCGAATCGGCCAGCCTCGGCCGGCCGCCGCGTCCCTAGGGGTCGACGCCGTGACCGTCCTCGCGACCATCGTGCTCGTGCTCGGCCTGGGCGTGGCCCTTCTCGGTGTGGTGCTGCCGGGGCTGCCGGCCGTGCCGTTCGCGCTGCTCGGCGCCGTGTTGGCCGCCTGGATGACGGGGTTCGAGCGCATCGACGTGTCGCTGCTGGTGTGGGTGGCCGTGCTCACGGCGCTCGCGCAGGGGGTCGACCTGCTGGGGACGTGGTTCGGCTCGAAGTACTTCGGCGCGCGGCGCCCCGGGCTGGTCGGCGGCCTCGTGGGCGCGCTGGTGGGGATCGTGGTGTTCCCGCCGTGGGGGCTCCTGGGCGGGGCGCTGGCGGGCGCGATCCTCGCGGAGCTGGCGACGGGCCGCCCCGGCAAGGAGGCCTTCGAGGCCGGCATCGGCGCGCTGCTCGGCACCCTGACGGGCGTGATCGGGAAGTTCGTGATCGTGATCGTGATCGGCGTGATGACGCTGAGCGCGCTCTTGG
>SKWV01000053.1 GCA_007128755.1 Trueperaceae bacterium | reverse complement strand
GGCCGCGGGCTGCGGCGCCCGGCCACCTCTCGCGCCGCGTCCAGCAGGAGCACGCCGGTCAGCCCGGCGCCGACCGCCGCCTCGGCCAGCGCCACGTCGGGTGCCTCGAGGCGGACCCAGCCGAGAGCCATCACGAGACCGAACGCGATGAAGAACGCGACGGCCGTGAACAGGTTCGGGGTATGCAGGCTCTCCATCGCGACCACGACCAGGAGCAGGACCACCACGACGTCGAAGGCCGTCTCAAGCCCGCTCATGGAACTCCTCGCCGTGCTCGACCTCGTAGTGAGCCATCACGTAGCAGGCGGTCGACCCGGACAGCGCCGCCACCGCCCAGACGAGCACGAGCTTGAGGACGACGGCGAGCGAGGGGGCCTGCACCACGAGCCCCAGCACCACCAGCCCCAGCCCCAGGTGATCCGCCTTCGTCAGGGCGTGGAGCCGGCTGCACACGTCGGGGAAGCGCAGCAAGCCCAGCGTGCCGCTCACGAAGAAGAACAGACCGAGGCTGATGAACGTGATGGAGGCGAGATCAGCGATCATCGCGGTCGTCCCGGTGGAGCACGGCGTGCTTGACGAAGACGGCGATGATGAGCGCCGCCAGCATCGCGAAGATGAGCGCGGCGTCACGAAGTGGCGGACGCTCGTACGCCTGCGCGAGCAGCAGGAGCATGGCGACACCCGTGGTGCCGAACAGCTGCGCCGACAGCATGCGATCGGCGGCACTCGGGCCCTTGGCGACCCGGTACAGCCCCGTGACGATCGTGAGCAGGAGGATCAGCGCCGCGACCAAGAAGAACGTGCTCATGCGTACGCCTCGTTCCCGCTCCTCGTATCGTCGCCGAAAGGATCATGGCCCGGCCGCCCGGGGCACGCGCCACGTGCCCCCTTCGTCGCGCGACGTGATGCCCGGCCGCTCGGCTCCCTCCGGACGGGCGCTCCCGAACAGGCTAGACCCGTCGCGGTGCAGCGTCAGTGACGCGTGGCGGACATGCCGGGGCCAGCAGCGCCGCAGCGCGGCGCCGACGATCCGTTCTCATGTTCATGGACGTGGCCGCGAAGCCTCCACGGATACCTTCGAGCGCTCCGGAGATGTGACTCCTGTCCAGGGGAGCTGCTGCCTCACCCAGCATGCTCGGACCTGGGGTAGCAGGCTGCCGGCTCGGGGAACAGGAGGAGCAATCAGTAGGACCGCCATGGTCCCCCCATCGCGCCTCGGAACGAGCTAGGCAGGTACCAGCATGACGAAACGGCGACAACGAAACGACCCCCCACCCGGCCTCTCACGACGCGACTTCCTGAAGGTCGGCGGCGCCGGCGTCGCGGCGGCCGCCCTCGGTTCCGTGCCGTTCCTCACGGCGCGGGCGGTCGCTGAAGACACCGTCGACACGTGGGATCGCGAGGCCGACGTGCTCGTGCTCGGCTACGGAGGCGCGGGGGCGGCGGCGGCGATCGCGGCGCACGACGCCGGGGCCGAGGTCCTCGTGCTCGAGAAGCGCGAGGTCGGCGGCGGCACCACGATCACCAGCGGTGGGTTCATCCAGGCGGGCGGCACGTCGGTCCAGGAGCGTGAGGACATCGACGACAGTGCCGACGCCTACTACGAGCACCTGATCGACACCGGCAGGGGCATGAACGATCCCGACCTGGCACGCGTCGCCGCCGATGGTTCGGCCGAGAGCGTGGAGTGGCTGATCGAGCTCGGGGGCGAGTTCCCGAACGCCCCCACGCCCGACGGGCCGGAGCGCCAGCTCGGACGCGATCCGGTCCCTCGGTCCCACCAGATCCGCTACGGAGACTACGACCAGGGCGCCGCCTTCTTCCGGGTGCTGTCCGACGCCGTCGACGAGCGTGACATCGAGGTCGTCTACGAGGCGGCCGCCCAGCGGCTCGTGATCGACGAGGACGGCGCCGTCGTCGGCGTGCGCGTCTCCATCAACGGGCAGGAGGAGCACGTGAGGGCGCACCGCGGCGTCGTCCTGACGAGTGGGGGCTTCAGCCACGACGACGAGATGCTCGCCACCTACACGCGCCACGGCCACTACGCGGAGTCGCTCACCCCACCCGGCATGACGGGCGACGGCCAGCGCATGGCGTTCGCCATCGGCGCCGGCGCGGCCACCATGACGGCGCTGTCGCGGACGCCCGGCTTCACCCCACCGGGCATGGACCGTGCGGTCGGCGGCCCGATGATCGGGATCATGGTGAACCTCCGCGGCGAACGCTACGTCGACGAGTATGCCTTCTACGACTGGCGCGCCGACCGGTTGGCCGCGCAGAGCGAGGCTCGGGCGTTCGCGGTGTTCGACGAGCGCATCCGGGAAGAGCAAGCACCGATCGCAGCGACCCTGAGTGAGTCGCTCGACGAGGAGGTCGCGAACGGCCTGGTGTTGCGCGCGGACTCGCTCGAGGAGCTCGCCGAGGCGATGGGCGTGCCGAGCGACCGGCTCGAGCGCACCGTCGAGCGCTGGAACGAACATGCCGACGACGAGGAAGACCCCGACTTCGAGCGCACACAGGCGTTCCAGCCGATCGAGGAGGCGCCGTTCTACGCCTTCGAGCAGGTCGTGACGCTCTACGACACGGCCGGCGGTCCCCGGATCGACCCGGACGCGCGCGTGCTGGGCGTGTTCGGCGAGGCGATCCCGCGCCTCTACGCGGCCGGCACCGCCGCCGGCGGCGTGATCGGCCAGTTCTACCCGGGAAGCGGCGCCGCGCTCAACGTCGCCGTCACCTTCGGACGCATCGCAGGCCGCAACGCGGCAGACGAGGAGGCCTGACATGGCACGACGCTCCCTTCACGGACTCGCATCGGTCATCGCGATCGGCCTCACCGTCGCCTTCGCGCAGTACGGCGGCCTGTTCGACAACCCCGGCGGCAACCCCGCCCTCCCTCACGGCGGCAACGACCTGCTCGCAGCCGTGCTCGACGTCTGCGAGACGTGTGGCGACGTCGACGAGCTCGCGACGGCGGAGCGCACACGCGACGAGTGGGAGGCGTACTTCCGCGATCAGGAGCATAGCGACGAAGGCGAGAGCGAAGCGGGTGCGCTCGTCGGCCTCAGCGACGAGGAGATCGACACCCTCGCGGCGTACCTCGCCATCAACCTGCCGATGCCCGAAGACGACGTGCACGACGACATGGAGGTCGCAGCGCTTCCCGCCGACGGCCGCGAGCTGATGCAGCGGTACTGCGTCTCCTGCCACTCCCTCGCCGTCTCCGTGCTCCCGGAATGGCAGATCGAGCAGCTGTGGCTCGAGGTGCTCCAGGATCCGCACCACCGCGGCATCGGGCTCTCGGAGCAGAGGCTCGAGGAGATCGCCGCCTACCTGTCCATCAACCCGATCGAGCCCGACGACGTCCGCTGAACGAGCCCTGCACGAGGGCCGAGAGGATTCACGATGGCACAGGCGTATGGAGCAGGATTCCAGGGGCGCGTGGCGCTGGTCACGGGCGGGGCCGACGGGATCGGCCGCGCGGCCGCCGTGGCGTTCGCGACCGCCGGCGCGAAGGTCGTCGTGGCCGACATCCAGGACGACGAGGCGCAGGTCACGGTCGAGTCGATCACGAGCCGTGGCGGCCAGGCGACCTACGTCAAGACGGACGTGTCGGACGAGTACGCCGTCAAGGCGCTCGTCGACAAGGTGGTCGACACGTATGGCGGGCTCGACTTCGCGTTCAACAATGCCGGCATCGAGGG
>SKWV01000506.1 GCA_007128755.1 Trueperaceae bacterium | reverse complement strand
CGACCTGCGCGCGCGGCGCGTGCTCAAGGCGGCCTTCGAGCCGCGGGCGTAGGGCCGTCGCGCGTTCGACCCGGTGACGGGCGGGTAGGCTACGCGGGTGACGATCGCCGACGCCCCGCTCGACCCCGACGTGCCACCCGAACGACGGCTGCGCGATCGTCAGGCCCGCCGCATCACCGCCGCGCTCTTCGTGAGCCAGAGCCTCGGGTCGGCCGGCAGCATCGCGGCCGCCACGGTGGCCGCCATCGTCGGCGTCGAGCTGTCGGGGATCACCTCCCTCGCCGGGCTGCCGCAGGCGCTCTCGCAGGTCGGCGTCGCCATCGGCGCGCTGCTCTGGAGCCGCTGGTCCGATCGCATCGGCCGCCGGGGCGCCCTCTCTGCCGCGCTGCTCACCGGCGCCGTGGGCGCGGCCGTGTCGCTGGTCGGCGTCGCCATCGGATCGTTCCCGCTCGTCCTCGTCGCGCTCTTCTTCACGGGGTCGGGCAGCGCCGGCATCCAGCTCGGTCGGTTCGTGGCGGCGGAGGTCAACCCGCGCGCCCGCCGCGGCCGCGCCATCGCGACCGTCGTCGTCGGCGGCACCGTCGGAAGCGTGTTGGGCCCGTTGCTGGTGGGGCCGACGGGCGCCTTCGCCGCCTCGCTCGGCTGGTCCGAGATCGCCGGGCCCTACCTCGCTACGGGCGTCGGGTACCTGCTCACGGCCGTGCTGCTGTTCGTGTCGCTGCGGCCCGAGCCGAAGGAGATCGGTCACGCGATCGCCGAAGAGGAGCGCGGCGCCGTCGCCCACGCACCGGCGCGGACGGTCAAGCAGCTCCTGCGCGATCCGGCGGTGCGCACCGCGGTGGCCTGCGTCGTCACCGCGCACATGGTGATGGTGGGGCTCATGCAGATGACGTCGCTGCACATGCACACGCACGATCACGCGCTCACCAGCATCTCGATCGTCTTCTCCAGCCACACGTTCGGGATGTTCGCCTTCTCGGTCGTGTCGGGTTGGCTGACCGACCGCTGGGGACGACGGCCGGTGCTCGGCACCGGCGCCGTGATGCTCGTGGTGTCGTGCCTGATGGCGCCGTTGTCGCCGGAGATCCTGCCGCTCGCGGTCGCGCTCTTCCTGCTCGGACTCGGTTGGAACCTCTCCTACGTCGCCGGATCGGCGCTGCTGGCCGACGCGCTCACGCCGGCCGAGAAGGGCGCCATGCAGGGCGTGAACGACCTGATGGTGGGCGGGGCCGGAGCGCTCGCGACCTTCGGCGGCGGGCTCATCATGGCCGCCTCGGGCTACGCGGCCATGGGCATCATCGGGGCGATCCTGTCGGCGCCGCTGCTGCTGGTGGTGGCGCGGCTCCCGCGAGCGCGTCCGGTCCCGGCCGCCTGAGGGCCGACTTCTGAGCCACGTGTGTAGCATCGGTCGCCGCAGCGCGCCCCGGGAGCCCTAAAGTAGATGTCACGGTAGGAGGGCCCTCTCATGGGAGGTCTCGCGCGGTTCCTCGGCCGTCCGGCGGTGGCGGTCGACGGGCGACAGGTCGAGGTCCCTGCCGGTCGGCGCGGCGCGCTCTGGCTCTACATCGTCTACCAACAGCGTTGGGTCGACCGCAGCGAACTCACCTTCCTGCTGTGGCCGGACTCGGAGCAGCGGCGCGCGAACGCCAACCTGCGTCAGCTCATGGTCGCCGTCTCGCGCACCGACTGGGGCTGCGGGCTCGAGCGCGAGCGGCGACGCACCCGCTGCCGGATCGACACCGACGTGACGGCCTTCACGGCCGCGGCCGACGCGCAACGCTGGGACGACGCCCTCACGGCGTACACCGGCACCTTCCTCGACGGCTTCGCCTTGGACGATGCGCCCGAGTTCATGGATTGGCTCGAGCTCGAGCGAGCGGCCATCCACGACCGCTGGCGCTCGATATCCCTGTCCGCCATCGACCGCTGGCTCACGTCCGGACTGCCCCACGATGCCCTCGTGCTCGCCGAACGGCTCCTCGCCCACGATCCGCTCGACGAGGACGCGGCGCGCAGAGCCATGCAGGCCGCGCACGCCGGCGGTGAGGAGCGGCGGGCCCTGCTCGTCTACGAGGCGCTGAGGACCGGCCTGCGACGCGAGATCGGCCTCGAGCCGACACCCGACACCACCGCCTTGGCGCGGCGCATCGTCGAGGAGGCGAACGCCGGGGATCGTGCCGACGTCGATGTGCCGGAGCCGCTCCCCGTGCGCGAGGAGGCGCTCGCGTCGCGCTTCATCGGACGCGAGCGCGAGTTGGACGAACTCGCGCTCGCCGTGACGGGCGACCGATCGCGGCTCGTGAGCGTGGTCGCTCCCGCGGGCATGGGCAAGACGTGGCTGGTACGGGCGCTCGAGCCGCGGGTACGCGCCGCGTTCGCGGGCGGCTCGGTGTTCGTGCGCCTCGACGACGCGGTCGGCCGCCACGCCGTGGCGCACGCGATCGCAGGCGGCCTCGGCGCACGCCTCACCGCCCGGAGCGAGCCGGGACGGCAGCTCATCACGGTGATCGGCGACCGCGAGCTGCTGGTGATCCTCGACGGCTTCGAAGCCCACGTGGGAGCGCACGCGCTGCTGACGGCCTTGCTCGACGGCTGTCCCCGGCTGACCCTGCTGGTGACGTCCCGGGTACGCCTCCAGCACAGCGAGGAGCGCGTGTACGAGCTCGGCGGCCTCGGGGTGACCGCCTTCGGCCACGAGGCCATCGAGGCGCCGAGTGAATCGTGCCGCCTGTTCTTGCGCGCCGCGCAACGTGTACTCGGTCCGGGCGGCGCCGAGTCGCTCGATGGGGCCGACGTCGGCGCCATCTGCCGTACGCTCGGCGGCTGGCCCCTCGCGATCGACCTCTGCGCCTCGTGGCTCGCGATCGCGCCGATCGCCGACGTACGCGAACGCCTGGCGTCGTCGTGGGACCTGCTCCATGCCGACGACGTCGACCGGCCGCTGCAACATCGCGACATCCGCAGCATCTTGGGCGAGACGTGGCGGGGGCTGACCGATCACGACCGCAGCGTGTGGAAGCGCCTCGCGGTGCTCCGTGGCTCGTTCGATCACGAGCTGGCCGCGCGCGTGAGCGGCACGACCTGGAGCGAGCTGCTGCGCCTCAAGCGCTACACGCTGGTGCGATCGGTCGGCAGCCGACTCGAGATGCACGCCTTGGTCGCTCGCTTCGGGCGCGAGGCGGCGGAGGCGACCGGCGAGACCGAGCGCGTCGCCGCCCTGATGGGGGCGTACTTCGGCGAGAAGTTCGTGTCGCTCGGCCGCATGCGACCGCTCCACGTCGACGACCTCCCGCACCTGGCGGCCGCGTGGCATCACGCCGTCGCGACCTCGGCCTTCGACCTCGTGGCGGCGATGGCCGTCGGCATGCAGCGCTCGTTCGTGGCGGTGGGGCGATCCGACGAGGCGACGCGGTCGTGCGACGAGGCCGTGACGATCCTCGCGGCCGCCACCGGACGCGAGCGCGACGTGGCGCTCGCCCGCGTCCTCTGCGGAGCCTCGAGCCGACACGGCGCGCCGCCGGATCGGGCTCGCTTGGCGCTCGCGCTCGCGAAGGCGCACGGCGACCTCCTCGGCCGCGCCATCGCCCACGCCTCGTTGGCGCTGGGCCAACCGCTGCCCGAGGCCCGCTTCCACCATCGGCACGCCAAGGTGCTGTTCCACCGGGCGCGGGACCCCGCCGGCCTGATCGACACCTGCCTCCGCTTCGG
>SKWV01000309.1 GCA_007128755.1 Trueperaceae bacterium | reverse complement strand
TTGGCCCGGGCGGGGAGTCCGACCGCGGCTCCCTCCTCGCCCGCCGACGAGGGCTCGATGCTCGACAGGTCGGCGAACTCGAGCTCCGTCACGCTCACGCGGCCGCCGGCCCGGATGGTGCTGAGCAGGGCCTTGAAGGTCCGTTCGGCCTCGGCCACCGCCGCGTCGTCTCCCGATAGGCGCAACTCGTCGCCGCGAGCGATGACGGTCGCGCCCAGCCGAGCGCGCAACAGCCGCAGGTTCTCGTCGTTCTGGCCGAAGAGCGACATCGCTTCGGCCGGACTCCGGAGCTTCAGCGTGACGGTCGTGGCGATCGCATCCTCCCTCGGCCGAAGGCCGCCGGTTGGCCCAGGATCATGTGCCATAGCAGGCCCTTGCGGATCGATTGACTATCCATCGACACGAGGGCCGCGGCTTCGCGCCGGGCCCGGTCGCGCCGGCCTCGCTCCTGCTGGCTCCCGGCGGCACCACGACCTGCGCTCCGCTCGACCTGGAGCTCGGGGGTGGGCTTGGCGAGACCGGCCGGTCGCCGTCCCGTGCCGGTGCGCTTGACGGCCTCCGGTGGCGGCGGGGTGGCGCGGCGCACCGTCGCGGTGCCCGTGCGAGCCGCGGGGGGCCGAGGAGGGGGCGCTGGAGCCCGCATCGCCCCGCCCGCGGTCCCCGAGGGCATGCCGGCGCTGGCGATCGTCTGGCCTCGCGCCGGTTCGGAGACGAGCGGCCGAGAACTCGACGTCTCGGGTTGCTCGCCCATCGCGTCGCGCACCCGTCGCCTGGCCTCCTCGAGGCGGCGTGACAGTTCGTCCATCGGGTCGTCACGCTGCGTCGGCGCGGCGTCGGAGCGGTCGCGCCGCTCCGCCTCGCCCTGCCCGGGTCCTCCGGCCAGCGGTCGGCCGGGAGCCTGCGTCCGGGGATCGACCGGTCGCCCAGGGGCGCCGGGGCGACCGGGGGCTCCCGGCCGGCCCGGAGGCGGCTGCCCACCGCCGCGCAGACGGTTGAGCAACGGCAGCCCGATGAAGATCACGACGATCAGCAGGGCGAAGAGGTCGTCGAACGTCAAGTTCGACTCACCCCTCGTTGTCGGCGTCGGTCGCCTTGGCGATGTTGCGACGCATGCCGGTGTCGGACTCGATGTTCTGGAGGTTGTAGTAGTCCATCACGCCGAGGTTACCGGCCCGGAAGGCGTCGGCGATCGCAAGCGGCACTTGCGCCTCGGCCTCGACGACCTTGGCGCGCATCGCCTCGACGTTGGCGCGGTTCTCCTGCTCGACCGCGACGGCCATGGCGCGGCGCTCCTCGGCCTTCGCCTGCGCGACGCGCTTGTCGGCCTCGGCCTGATCCGTCTGCAGCTCGGCGCCGATGTTGCGGCCGACGTTCACGTCGGCGATGTCGATCGAGAGGATCTCGAACGCCGTGCCGGCATCGAGGCCCTTCGACAGCACCGTCTTGGAGATCAGGTCGGGGTTCTCGAGCACGCGCTTGTGCGTCTCGGTGGAGCCGATGGAGGAGACGATCCCTTCGCCGACGCGGGCGATGATGGTCTCCTCGCCGGCACCGCCGACGAGGCGCTCGAGGTTCGCACGCACGGTCACGCGCGCGGTGCTGATGAGCTCGATGCCGTCCTTGGCGACGGCCGAGACGTTCGGCGTCTGGATCACGCGCGGGTTGACCGAGACCTTGACGGCGTCGAGGACGTCACGCCCGGCGAGGTCGATCGCCGCGGCCCGATCGAAGGGCAGCGCGATGCGCGCCTTGTCGGCGGCGATGAGCGCATCGACCACGCGGTTGACGTTCCCGCCGGCGAGGTGGTGCGCCTCGAGCTGATCCTGGGTCACGTCGATGCCGGCCTTGTCGGCCTTGATGAGCGGCAGGATGATGCGGTTGGGAGCCACCCGCCGGAGGCGCATGGCGACCAGGCTGATGAGGGGAACCCGAACGCCGGCGGCGATCGCCGACACCCACAGGCCGATGGGCACCACCGTGAAGAGGATGATGAAGAAGAGGATGATAGCGCCGGCGACGATCAGGATTCCGAAGTCCATGGTTTGCAGTGTGCTCCTTTGAAGAGGTCGAGCCTAACGAGACGGATCCACGCCGGCTGGCGTGGAGTTGACGGCCGTGGCCTCGATGGCACGCACCGTGACACGATTACCTTCGACACGCAAGACGCGGATGGGCGCGCCGGTCGGGATGAAGTCGCCCTGCGTCACGACGTCGACGCGATCGTCGCCGAAGCGGGCGACGCCCGCGGGCCGCAGGTCGGTGAGCGCCACGCCTTCGGAGCCGACGAGGTCGGCACGTTCGCCGTACCGGCCCGGTTCGACCACCTCGTCACCGATGGAGCGGCCGATGCGCGTGTGCAGGCGCAAGGCCGACGCGAAGCGGCTGTTGGGGAGGTAGAACAGCAGCATGGCCGCGAGCACGCCCGCGAACACGGCCCCGTAGCCGAGGACCACGACCCAGTCGTCCTGGAAGATCCTGAAGACGGCGAAGCCCAGCACGCCCACGCCGAGGATGCCGGCCACGCCGAAGCCCGGTAGGATGAGCGCCTCCACGGCGAGCAACACGATGCCCACCAGGATGAGCAGCATGTCGTAGACACCCGCGGGGGTCGAGACGAACGCCGTCATCGCGAGCAGCGCCAGCGCGAGGACACCGAGCCCGCCGAACACGCCGAAGCCGGGGGTGAAGAACTCGACGACGAGGCCGCCGATCCCGATCACGAGCAACAGCGCGATCACGATCGGGTTCGACAGCCAACCGCCCAAGCGCTCGGTCGGGTTGGGGTCGAGCCGCTCGACGCGGGCGCCGCCGTAGCCGAACTGCTCGAGCGCGTCCTGGATGTTGCGCGCCTCCACGTCGGCGATGCCGTACTCCACGGCCTGCGACGCGGTCAGGGTGAGCAGCTCCTGGTCCGTCGAGAGGCCGGGGATCTCGATGCGCTGGTCGACCATCGCCTCGGCGATGCGCGGGTCGCGGCCACGCGCTTCGGCCACGGACCGGAACTCGCCGCGGACGGCGGAGGCGAACTTCTCGTCGACCTGCTGGATGCCGGTCGGGGTGAGCTGGATGGGGAGGGCGGCGCCGATCGCCGAGCCCGGCAGCATCGCCAACTGCTCGGCCGCCATCGCGATGAGCGCTCCCGCGCTGAAGGCGTTGCGCACCACCGACAGCGTGGGGACCTCGGAGCGGTTCAGGATGTCGTCGACGATGCGCTGCATCGCGCTGACCTGCCCTCCGGGCGTGTCGACGAGGAAGAGCAACGCCAAGGGCAGCTCCGCGTTGGCGCGATCGATGCGCGCCCGCACGAACTGGGCGGTGGCGGGCGTGATGTCGCCCTCGATGGGGATGATCCACACCATGTTCGCCGGCGCCTGCTGCGAGCGCACGGGCGAGCCCCACGCGAGCGCGATGAAGGCGGCCAGGGCGACGGCGGCGAGCAGCGTGTGGAGCACGTGTGTCACGGTACGGGGCACCAGAGCAGCGTACCACGGCGCGCCCGGTGTTCCGTCGCTCACGAAGCGAAAAACCGGCGGCGTTCGCGGTAGCGACGTGCGCATCACGGTCGCTTGGCGAGCCTCAGTCGGGCGTGGTAACTTAGGTAGCTTGTCGGCGGGGGCGTATAGCTCAGTTGGTAGAGCGGCGGTCTCCAAAACCGTAGGTCCCGGGTTCAAGTCCTGGTGCGCCCGCCACGAGCAAGCGAGAGGCCGAG
>SKWV01000311.1 GCA_007128755.1 Trueperaceae bacterium | reverse complement strand
GCCGTCGCCGAGCGGGTCGTCCTACAGCACGTAGCGCGTGAGGTCTTCGTCGTCGACGATGTCCTCGAGCTTCTTGACGACGTACGCCTCGTCGATGACGACGTCGCCGAGCTCGGTGGCGAACGCCAGGTCCTCGAGCACCGTCTCCAGGATCGTGTGCAGGCGGCGCGCGCCGATGTCCTCGATCTCGGTGTTCACGCGCTCGGCGAAGCGCGCGATGGAGACCACGCCGCTCTCCTCGAACCGGATGCGCGTGCCGTCCACCGCCAGCAACGCGATGTACTGCTTCGTGAGCGCGTGCTCGGGCTGCGTCAGGATGCGCTGCAGGTCGGTCGACGACAGCTCCTCGAGCTCGACGCGGATCGGGAACCGCCCCTGCAGCTCGGGGATGAGGTCGGAGGGCTTCGAGACGTTGAAGGCGCCCGCCGCGATGAACAGCACGTGGTCCGTCGACACCTGGCCCCAGCGCGTGTTGACCTGCGTGCCCTCGACGATCGGCAGCAAGTCGCGCTGCACGCCCTCGCCGGAGACGTCGGGGCCGCTGCCGCCGCCCTCGCCCGCGATCTTGTCGAGCTCGTCGATGAACACGATGCCCGAGGTCTCGGCGCGGTGCACCGCCTCGCGCGCCGCGGCGTCGTGGTCGATGAGGCGGTCGGCCTCCTCCTCGGCGAGCACGCGGCGCGCCTCGCGCACGGTGAGCTTGCGGCGGACCTTCTTCTTGGGCATGAACTGCTTGAACATGTCCTGCAGGTTCGCGCCCATCTCCTCCATGCCGGGCACGCCGGGCATGGACGCCGCCTGCTGCGTGTCCTCGAGCTCGACCTCGACCGTGCGCTCCTCGAGCCCGCCCCGGCCGAGCAGCGCCTTCATCTCGGCGCGGCCCTCGCTGGAGCCGCCCGGCAGCAGCGCGTCCAGGAGGCGCGCCTCGGCGAGCTCGCGCGCCCGGGACGCCACCTTCGCCTTCTGCTCCTCCTCGACCATCGTCACGGCCGAGCGCACCAGGTCGCGCACGATCGACTCGACGTCGCGACCGACGTAGCCGACCTCGGTGAACTTGGTCGCCTCGACCTTCAGGAAGGGCGCCTTGGCGAGCTTCGCGAGCCGCCGCGCGATCTCGGTCTTGCCCACACCGGTCGGCCCGATCATCAGGATGTTCTTCGGCGTCACCTCGGCCTGGATGTCCTCGGCGAGCTGGCGGCGACGGTAGTGGTTGCGGAGCGCGACGGCGACGGCCCGCTTCGCCTTGGACTGCCCGATGATGTGGCGGTCGAGCTCGGCGACGATCTCGAGCGGGGTCAGTCCGCCGCGGTGCACGGCGAGGGTGGTGGTCATACGTCGTCCTCCTTGTCGTCGTTCTCGGGGCCGACCGTGAGGATGGTGCCGGACCCGCTCGTGAACACGTCGATGTCGCCGGCGATGGCCAGCGCCTGACGCGCGATCTCTTCGGCGGGCAGGTCGGTCGAGCGCAAGAGCGCCATCGCGGCGGCCTGGGCGAACGCGCCGCCGGAGCCGACGGCGGCGACCGATTCGTCGGGAGCGATCACGTCGCCGTGCCCCGACAGGGACAGGATCTGGTGGCGGTCCGCCACGATCAGCATGGCCTCGAGGTTGCGCAGCGCGCGGTCCGTTCGCCACTCCTTGACGGTCTCGACCGCGGCCTTGAGGAGGTTCTGCTTGCTGGCGCTCAGGTGGCCCTCGAACTTGTCGAGCAGGGTGAACGCGTCGCTGACCGCGCCCGCGAAGCCCACGATCACCGCTCCCTCGGCCAGCGTGCGCACCTTGACGGCCCCCTTCTTCACGATGGTGTCGCCGAGGCTCACCTGGCCGTCGCCCGCGAGGGCGGTCACGCCGTCACGGTGGACGGCGACGATGGTGGTTCCGTGCATCCGGTGCTTCACGCGACCAAGCCTATCAGCGCCGTGAGGCGGGGCCGGTCGCGTCCGCTCATCCCCGCGCCCGGGTAGCATGTCGCCATGCCGTTCGAGTTCGGAGGAGGGTGGATCGAGGTCATCGCGGGCCCCATGTTCAGTGGGAAGTCCGAAGAGCTCATCCGCCGCGTCACCCGCGCCACCATCGCGCGCCACGCCGTCCAGGTCTTCAAACCAGCCATCGACGACCGCTACGACCGCGTCGCCGTGGCCTCCCACGCCGGCCGCACGCTCGAGGCCGAGGCGGTCGCCGACGTGCGGCACCTGCGCGCCTCCCTGTTGGAGACGACGCGCGTGATCGCGATCGACGAGGCGCAGTTCTTCGACGCCGACCTCGTGCCGCTGGTGCTCGAGCTCGCGGATCGCGATCGGCGCGTGCTCGTGGCCGGGCTCGACCTCGACTTCCGTGGTGAGCCGTTCGGGCCGATGCCGGCGCTGCTGGCGCGGGCGGAGGTCGTCGAGAAGCTCACTGCCATCTGCCGCTGCGGCCGGCAGGCGACCCGGACGCAGCGTCTCATCGCCGACGAGCCCGCGCACGAGGACGATCCCGTGATCCTCGTCGGCGCCGCCGAGTCCTACGAGCCTCGCTGTCGCGCCTGCCACGTGGTGCTGCGCGGCGCCCGCACGTCGCCGCTGTTCGTGGCGTAGGAGAGAGGCCGTCCGTGTCGTCGAACGCTCCACCTCCGACCGCCCCGCCGACGCCCGGCCGCGGCTGCATGCCGTGGCTCGTCGGCTGCGGCGTGGTGGCCCTCATCGTCCTCGTGCTGATCGGCGCGGCGGCGTGGTGGTACGCCGTGAGGCCGATGGCCCACATCGCCCAGGCCGCCCAGGACGTCGCCCGTGTCGAGCGGCTCGACGCCGGCGTGCTCGATCGTTCGCCGTGGCTGGCGCCGGCGAACGGCGAACTCACGGCCGACCAGGTCGACCGCTACGCCTCCGTGCTCCGCCACGTGCGCGACGACCTGGAGGGCAGCTACCGGACGCTCGAGGAGCGCTACGCCCAGATCGACGGCCGCCGCCCGGAGTGGACCGACATCCCGCGCCTCGCCGGTGCCTACGCGGACTTCCTGGGCTTGTTGGTCGAGGCGAAGGAGTCCCAGGTCGCCGCCCTCAACGCGCAGGGGTTCTCGCTCGCGGAGTACGCCTGGGTGCGGAGCGCCGTGCTCCACGCGGCGGGCCTGCCGGGATCGACGTACGACCTGGGCGCCTTCGTTCGCGCGGTCACGGGTGACGGTCAGCTCGACGACCGGGTGCTGCCGGTCACGGTCCCCGACGCGAACCGCGCGCTGATCGAGCGTGTCGGGGACTCGTTCGGCGACCTCGCGTTCCTGGCGGTGCTGGGGCTGTAGTCGCCCTCGGCGTGTGGCGAGGGGCGGACGGAACCGGCCCTCAGGTGGTCGCGTGCTCCGTGGTGATCACGCTGAGCACCTTGGCGACCACCTCGTCCGACACGTCCTCCAGCCCGTGCACCTCGCGCGCGTGCCGCGCGACCTGGTCGAGGATCTCGGCGTCGGTATCTGCGCGCACCTCGGCCTCGCAGTCGAACCCTACGTCCCTACAGCGCAACAGTTTCGCCATGGCGTGCCTCCTAGGAGATGAGCATGCCGCACCCAGCGTCACGCAAGCGTCACCGGGAGCAGGTCCTCGAGCCGGAACGCGTCGGGCGTGGGCGCCGCGTCGCCGACGACCCGGCGCGCCAGGGCACGCTGCGTGGTGCTCATGCGCTCGTCGGCGGCGAGCGCCGCGAGCAGCGCGCGCGCCTCGTCGTCGTGGCCGAGCGCCTC
>SKWV01000452.1 GCA_007128755.1 Trueperaceae bacterium | reverse complement strand
TGCCGCTGCCCGTCGTCTTCGCCGGGCTCCTCACGACGCCCGACGAGGTCCGCTCGCTCGTCGACCGCGCCAACGCCGACGCGGAGTGCGCAGGGCTGATCCTGTGGATGCACACCTTCTCGCCGGCGAAGATGTGGATCGGCGGCCTGAGCTCGCTGCGCAAGCCGTTCTGCCACCTCCACACGCAGTTCCACCGCGAGCTCCCGTGGGCGTCCATCGACATGGACTTCATGAACCTCAACCAGGCCGCGCACGGCGACCGCGAGGCGGGCTTCCTCCACACCCGGATGCGCCTGCGCCGCAAGGTCGTGGTCGGGCACTGGTCGGACACCGAGGTCCACGACCGGCTCGGCGCCTGGGCTCGCGCCGTGCACGCCTGGCACGACCTGCAGGGGGCCCGGTTCGCGCGCTTCGGCGACAACATGCGCGAGGTGGCCGTGACCGAGGGCGACAAGGTCGCAGCCGAGATGCGCTTCGGCTTCGCCGTCAACGGCTACGGCGTGGGCGACCTCGCAGCGCGGGTCGACGAGGTGTCGGAGGCGGCGATCGGCGGGCTCGTCGAGGAGTACGAGGAGCGCTACGACGTGCGCCCCGAGCTCCGCGCCGATGGCGATCGCCACGACGCGCTGCGCTACGGCGCGCGCCTCGAGCTCGGCCTCCGCGCGTTCTTGGGGGAGGGCGGCTTCAAGGGCTTCACCACCACCTTCGAGGACCTCCACGGCCTCCGGCAGCTGCCTGGTCTCGCGGTGCAGCGCCTGATGGCGGACGGCTACGGCTTCGGCGCCGAGGGCGACTGGAAGACCGCCGCCCTGCTGCGCGCGCTCAAGGTGGTCGGGCACGGCCTGGAGGGCGGCACCTCGTTCATGGAGGACTACACCTACCACCTCGCCCCGGGCGGCCACCAGGTGCTCGGCGCGCACATGCTGGAGGTGTGCACGTCGATCGCGGCCGCCCGGCCGTCGCTCGAGGTGCATCCGCTCGGCATCGGTGGCAAGGAGGACCCGGTGCGGCTCGTCTTCGACGCGCCGCCCGGACCGGCCGTCAACGTGTCGCTCGTCGACATGGGAGGGCGCTTCAGGCTCATCGTGAACGAGGTCGACGCGGTCGAGCACCCCGAGCTGCCGAAGCTCCCGGTCGCGCGGGCGGTGTGGGAGTGCCGGCCGGACTTCAAGACCGCCTGCGCGGCCTGGATCCTCGCGGGCGGCGCCCACCACACGGTCTACTCCTACGCCGTCACCAGCGAGCACGTCGAGGACCTCGCCGAGATCGCCGGCGTCGAGGTCGTGATCATCGACGCGCACACCCGACTGCGTGAGCTGAAGGCGGACCTGCGTCACGACGACCTCGCCTTCGCCCTGTCGCAAGGCCTGCGCGGCTGAGGTGCGGGCCGCGAGGTTGCACGGCGTCCGCGACCTGCGCGTCGAGCACGTGCCGGATCCCGAGCCCGGCCCGGGCGAGGTGCTGCTCGCGGTCAAGGCGGTGGGGGTGTGCGGCAGCGATCTGCACCACTACCTCGAGGGCGCGATCGGCTCGCTCCGGTCGCACGAGCCCTTCGTGCTCGGTCACGAGTTCGCCGCCGAGGTCGTGGAGGGCGGAACCCTGCCGCCCGGCACGCTCGTGGCCGTCGACCCGAACCGCGCCTGCGGCGCCTGCGAGTGGTGCCGCGCGGGTCACGGCAACCTGTGCCCGCACGTGCGCTTCGCCGGCGTCCCGCCGTACCCCGGCGCGCTCGCCGACTACGTCACGGCCCGGCCCGACGAGCTCGTGCCGCTACCCGAGGGCTTCGACGCGGCCACCGCGGCGCTGCTCGAGCCCTTGGGCGTGGCCATCCACGCTCTCGACCTGGCGCGGCTCAAGCCGATGGCCAGCGTCGCGATCCTGGGGGCGGGCTCGATCGGCCTGCTGATGCTGCAGGTGGCTCGTTGGTGCGGCGCCGGGAGCATCATCGCGGTCGACCCGCTCGACTACCGCCGCCGGCTCGCCACGGAGGCGGGCGCCGACGCGGTCGCCGCGTCGGCCGCCGGCGTGATGGAGTGGACGAACGGCCGCGGCGTCGACGTCGTGCTCGAGGCCACGACGTCGCCCGACGGACCACAGCACGCGGCCGAGGCGGTCCGCATCGGCGGGCGCCTGGTGCTGGTCGGGATCCCGACCGGGGACCGCTTCGCGTTCGACGCCTCGATGGTGCGCCGCAAGGGGCTCACGATCAAGATGTCGCGCCGCATGGGCGACGTCTATGCGCGCGCGATCGCGATGGTGCAGACGGGGAAGGTGCGCTTCGATCCGATCCTGACGCATCGGTTCGACCTGAGCGAGACCGCTCGGGCCTTCGATCTACAGGCCGAGTACGCCGACGGCGTCGTCAAGAGCGTGATCTACCCTGCCGGCGTCGAGGAGCACGGCGGGCGCAGGTCGTGAGGGGAGCGGTCGTCGGCCGGAGGTGAGGATGCACCCCCGGCCGACGAGGTCGCTCAGTCGGCCGCGCCGGGCCGGGTCGTCGGGGTCGAGGGCGCGAGGTCGAGGTCGCCACCGCCCCGCACGACGGAGACCATCTCGGCGTCGACGGGGTGTGCCTCGTTGCCCCACGCGCTGCGCACGTAGGAGGAGATGAGCGCGAGGCGCTCGTTGTCGACGCTCCCAGCGAAGGCCGGCATCCCGGCCCGGCCGTTGAGCAGCACGCGCAGGAGCGCCTCGGCGCTGCCCTGCACGAACGCGTTCTCGGCCAGCGCCGGGAAGGCGCCGGGGATGCCGAGGCCGCCTGCTCCATGGCAGGCGGCGCAGGTCTCGAGGTAGGCGACCTCGCCGCGCTCGCGCCAGTCGTCCGGGAGGTCGACGGCGATCTCCACGGCCGGCTCGGCGTCCGCGCGCACCTCGGCGACGGTCTGCTCGTCGATCGGCGCGGCATCGTTGCCCCAGGCGCTGCGGACGTGCGTCAGGACCGCCGCGATCGCGGCGTCGTCGAGCAGGTTGGCGAAGGGCGGCATCCCGTCCCGTCCGCGCAGCACCAGGGACACGAGCGCGCCCTCGGCACCCTCGACGAACGCGTTGTCCACGAGCGCCGGGAAGGGGCCGAGGCCCGCGCCCTCCGCCTGATGACAGACGGCGCACTGGGCGGCGTAGACGTCGGCCCCGGCGACCGCCGTCGAGACGGCGAAGGCCGCGCCGGCAGCGAGCGCGACGAGCATCCGTTGGGCTGCGTTCCTCACGCTCGGGCGACCCCCGCCTCGGCGCGAGCCTGGGCGTGGTCGTGGATCTTCTCGATCTGCAGCCAGGCGGACTCGATGGCGCCCGACATCCACCCCGTCATGTAGCTCAGGTGCTCGCCGGCGAGGTAGAGGCGTCCGTCGGGCTCGTTGAGCGTCGGGTAGTGCTCGCGCCGGGCGTCGCCCGACCAGCTCGCCCAGCCGCCGAGGCTGTGGGGCACGAGGTGCCAGGCGACGGAGAAGCCGCTCTCGAACTCCCGCTCGTAGACGTCGGGGTGGATCTTGCTGCCGATCGCGAGCGCGTGCCGGATCCTCTCGGCGGGCGTCATCGCACTGACCTGGACGGCGTCGGCTCCGAAGTTGTAGTAGCCGAGCAGGGTCCCCTTCTGCCCCTGCCAGCCGTACGAGGGGTACGTGATGCTGCCGAACACGTTCGACGTGCTGTGGCCGCCGTAGATGAAGTCGTCCTCTTCCCAGAAGCGACGTCCGAACTGGAGGCCCATCTTGCCGGTCGAGGCGT
>SKWV01000395.1 GCA_007128755.1 Trueperaceae bacterium | reverse complement strand
CTTCGAGCACATGCGCAAGGTGATCGGCTACGTCCGGCGCCACCTCGCGCAGCGACCCGACTCGGACGTCGAACACTCCCGCTGGCGGTACTCGCTCATGAACTGGGGGCATGATCCGGTGTAGGGGTAGGCGCAGCTATCGGAGCGATGCGGCTCGCTCAGCACGGGCCGTCGCCATCGCTCACGGCGACCGCTCGCAACGCATCCTTCGACGAGTCGCTCCACAGCGTCCGGCGTGCATCGACGAGCGCCCTCAGTGCAGGGAACGACTCGGGCCCGCTGGACCTCGTCGAGCATGAGCAACACGCCGACGAATCATCCTTGCAGATTGAAAGTGCGGCTTTCAATTTGCAGGGTAGTGTGTCAGGAGAGCGCCCGGCGAGGCGCCCGAGCGCACATCGGGCTACGGGAAGTGCGCGCTCGTCGTCATGTAACCGTGCTGGATGAGTACAATACCGACTGGACGGGCCTCACGGCCGCGGCACTCATCTCGATCGTGCCGATCCTCATCCTCTTCCTGCTCCTGCAGCGCTACTTCATCGCCGGCCTCACCGGCTCGGTCAAATCGTGACGAACCCTTGATCATCGACCTGCACACCCACCACCAGCGCTGCGGCCACGCCAGCGGCGAACTCATCGACTACGTGCGAGCGGCCATCGACCGCGGCGTCGACACGATCGGGCTCAGCGACCACGCTCCCCTGCTCATCGGCGACGCTGACGAGCCCGCGCCGGGCATGCACATGCCGCGTTCGGCGTTCGCCGTCTACCTCGACGAGGCGGCCACGCTGCGGACGCGGCTGCGCGACCGCATCGAGATCCTCGTCGGCGTCGAGGCCGACTACCTGCCCGGCACCGAGGAGGCGTACCGCGCGCTCCTCGCCGACACCCGCATCGACTACGTCCTCGGCTCCGTGCACTACTTCGACGGCTTCCACGTCTACGACCGTCGGCGCTGGCACGGCGTCACGGACGTCGACGCCGTGCACGTGCGCTACCACCAGCTCGTTCGCGCCGCGGCACGGACCGGCCTGTTCGACGTCATGGCCCACATCGACGCGGTCAAGGGACGCGGCCAGCGCGCGAGCAGGGCGATCGACGGGGAGTGGGACGAGACGGTGCGCGTCCTCGCCGACACCGGCGTGGCGGTCGAGATCAACGCCTCGGGCTACCGCAAGTGCGGCGAGGCGTTCCCCTCGTGGGAGGCCGTCGAGCGCCTGCACGCCGCCGGCGTACCGCTCACGTACGGCTCCGACGCGCACGATCCGAGCGAGGTCCTGCACGCTTGGGCGGACGTGCATGCCGGGCTGCTGGCACGCGGGGTGACGGAGCTCGCCGTCGTGCGTGGTCGGCGGCGCGAGATGGTGGCGATCGATGCGGCGCGGGCGGAGCGCGTGGAGGGCGGGTAGGGGCTCGCGCCCGTGCTGGTGGCCCCTTCGGGAGCTGCGCCCATGTGCGGCCGGCAAGCCCGCGGGGGTGCTCGCGCTGGCAGGCTCGCCGTGCGAGAATCACCGGACGACGGTAGCGGGGCCGCCGCGCCTCGAAGCGCGATGATGACCAGCGCAGCCTAGGAGGTCGGGTCGTGCGTCCAGTACGGGTCCGGTTGATGACGTTGGGGATGGCGTGTGCCGCACTCGCGGGCTCGGGCCTCGCGCGCGGGGCGCCGTGATGCGGCGGCGTCTGGCGTGCCTCGGGCTGCCGATGCTCGTCCTCCTGCTGCTCTCTGCCTGCTCCTCGCAGGCTCCGGTATCGACGTCAGGACAGTGGCTCGGCGCCTACACGTGCGGTGGCGACCTCATCGGCCTCACGCTCGATCTCGGGGAGCCTCTGGGCGAGCACGTACCCGCCACCTTCAGTTTCTACGGCTTGCCGAGCAATCCCAACGTGCCGAGCGGCCGCTTCTGGATGGGCGGCACCTTCACCGGCAGCGACCGGCTGGTGTTGACCGCCGGCGGCTGGTTGGAGCAACCACCCGGACACGAACTGCTCGACCTCGACGGGACCTTCAGCGCCAACCGACGGACGTACTCGGGGGTCGTGCTGGGATCGCCGGACTGTACGGGGTTCTTCGTCACTAGAGCGGATTAGTTCGCTCCCGGCAAATCGACGCGTCGTGTCCACATCTGGAGCGGCCGAGGCACGGCAGGAGTCGGGCTGATTCCGCGCACCTGCCTGAGCCCAGGCACCGGCGACCGTACCTGTCGCGCCACCTCGCTATCCTCCTGTCGTGCCCACACCGAAGCATCGCGAGCGCCGCCGCGTCCGGCATGGAGCCCCCAGTCGAGGAGACACGATGACCCTCAAGCCGCAGGCACCGCTCACCTTCGCACCCTCCGTGTTCGCGATGACTGCCGACGACCTTCGCCGCCACGCCCGCGCGTCCGGACAGGAAGTCTGGGAGCAGGTGAGCGGCACGAACGTCTACACCTCCTTCGACCGCCCCGGGGAGGTACGGACTCGCGAGGAAGTGCGCGCGCACCGGAACACGTTCATGCTGCACACCTCAGCAGGCGCCATGGATGCGCCCTTCTGAGCACATGCGTCCGTGAACGACCGGCAGCACACCGTGCCCCGCGCACCGCTGGAACGGCTCCGACACCGGGAGGGCCATGATGACGTTCGACGAGCGTTTCCACCTGGCGAACACGCTACAGGTGAGCGCGTGGGTGTCGCTCCTGCTCATGCTCTTCGTCGGCCCATTCGCCTTCGTCGTCTGGGCCGTCTTGAGCTTCTCGAGTCTGGCCGTCAGGCCGAGCCTTCCCGAGACGTTCGAGCGCTTGGGCGACGAACGCGACCTCCGCCGCCGCCTCGAGGCCGACATGCGCGCGGCAGCCGCCGCCGACCGCGAGCGGGGCCGGCGATGACCGGCCGTCGATCCCGCTCCGGTCGGCCGTATCCTGTGGTGTGCCCGTGAACGACCGCACCTTCTCGTCGCCTCACGTGATCGCCGACGAGACGACCGTCCTGCGCTACGTCATCTATCTCCTGTCGTGCGCGAGGAGTGTCCGTCTCGGTCCGCTCGCCGAGCACCTCACGCGCTCCGAAGAGGCTGCGCCCGCCGCACCCTCGGAGACCTCGGGTCCACTAGACGACTCGCTGTCCGCTCCCTCGCTCGAGGAGCAGCTCGCTGCCTACGCCGCGAAGTACGCCGGCCTCGTCACCGGGTTCACCTGGAGCGCGCCGAGCGGCAGCGAGGAGCATCCGGCGGGAACTCCACAGCTGGCCAGCGCATTCCAGCGCCGCATCGAGATCGAGAACCTCATCGCCAACGCCCACGCGTTGCGCGTCGTGTTCACCTGGGACGCCGACCTCCCTTGGCTCCACGGCAGCGTCAGGCGGACTCCACGGCCGACCGCCGTGCGTCGCGACCTCACGCGTCCGCCGGAGGACTTCCTCAGCGACGAACTCCGCGCCACTGGCATCGGGCCCGTCGTCGTCTACATCAACTCGACGTTGCCGGGGGACCAAGCCTTCAACGTGCTCCTCCACGAGCTCGCCCACCTCCTCCTGGGGCATGTCGGTCACGATCCCCTCACGGGGAACACGGAGGTGATACGCGCCCGGAGGTACCGCCCTATCGAAGAACTCGAGGCCGAGAGCGCCGCGATCATCGCCGGCTCACGCCGATGCGCGATGCGGCACGAGAGCTTCTCGTACGTGCGGCACTACTTCGATCTCGTGCGCCGCGACTCGCTCATGCCGTTCGTCGCCTTCGTCCGGATCTTCGTGGT
>SKWV01000188.1 GCA_007128755.1 Trueperaceae bacterium | reverse complement strand
GGTGATGGACGGCGGCGAGCTCGTCGGTCTCGTCTCCATCGGCGACCTGGTCAAGACGATCATCGCCGACCAGGCGTTCGAGATCGAGCAGCTGCAGGGGTACATCGCCGGCACGGGCTGAGGCGCCGCCCCGCCCTCACAGCGACAGGTACGCCTCCCGCACCCGCGGGTGCCGGAGCAGCTCCGCGCCCGTCCCCCGCAGCTTCACCTCGCCCGTCTCGAGCACCACCGCGTGGTCGGCGAGCAGCAGCGACTGCTGCACGTTCTGCTCGACCAGCACCACCGTGACGCCGTCGGCGTTGATCTGCTTGAGGGCCGCGAAGACGCTCTGCGACAGCGCCGGCGAGAGCCCCAGCGACGGCTCGTCGACGAGCAGGAGGCGCGGGTCCGACATGAGCGCGCGGCCGATCGCCACCATCTGCCGCTCGCCGCCCGAGAGCGTGCCGGCCAGTTGGCGCTCGCGCTCCTTGAGACGTGGGAAGAGGTCGTAGACGAAGGCGCGGTTGCGGGGCGCGCGAGCGCGCGCGTCGGGCAGGTAGTCGGCGCCCGAGTCGATGTTCTCGCGCACGGTCATGAGTGGGAAGAGCTGCCGCCCCTCCGGCACGTGACCGACGCCGCCCTTGACCACGCGCGCGGCGGAGAGGCCGCGCAGCGATCGGCCGAGCGCGGTGACGGTGCCGGCGCGGGCGGGGATGAGCCCCGTGAGCGTGCGCAGCAGGGTGGTCTTGCCGGCGCCGTTGGCGCCGATGATGGCGACGAACTCGCCCTCGGCGACGTCGAGGTCGATGCCCCACAGCACCTGGATCTTGCCGTACCCGGCTTCGAGGCCGCGCACCTCGAGCGCGGCCTTGCGCGACGTGGCGACGGTCATGCGGCGTCCTCCTTGCCGAGGTAGGCCTCGATCACGCGCGCGTCCTGCGTCACCTCGGCGTAGCGCCCCTCGGTCAGCACCTTGCCGTGGTCCATGACCAGCACGCGGTCGGCGAGGTCGCGCACCACCGGCATCACGTGCTCGATGAACACGATCGTCACGCCCTGGTCGCGCACCGCCTTCACGAGGCCGATGGCGTCCCTCGCCTCGGCCGGCCTCAGCCCCGCCATCACCTCGTCGAGGAGCAGCACCGACGGCTTGGTGGCGAGCGCGCGGGCGATCTCGAGCCGCTTCTCCTGCATGAGCGTGAGGTCCTCGGCGTCGACCGCAGACAGGGCGGTGAGGCCGGTGACCTCGAGCGCCTCGTCGGCGCGGTGCTCGGCGTCGGCGCGCGACAGGCCCGGCGTGCCGAAGAGCGCGCCCACCAGCACGTTCTCGCGCAGCGTCATCTCGGGGAAGGGTTGCACCACCTGGAAGGCGCGGCCGAGGCCGGCGTGGCAGCGTTGGGCCGGCGACGCCGCGGTGACGTCGCGGCCGAGCAGCTCGACGCGGCCGGCGGTGGGGGTGAGCAGGCCGGAGACGAGGTTGAGGATCGTGGTCTTGCCGGCGCCGTTGGGGCCGATGATGGCGAAGATCTCGCCCGCCTCGACCTCGAACGAGACGTCGTCCACGGCGGCGAGGCCGCCGAAGTGCTTGGCGAGCGCGGTGGCACGGATGACGACGCTCATGGCCTGTCCTCCTCGCCGGTTCGCTCAGGCGCGCCCGCGGCCGGCTTGGCGCGCCGCCGCATGAGGCCGTTCATCAGTCCGACCACGCCGCGCGGCATGAACAGGATCGAGAGCACCAGCACGACGCCGTACCCGATCAGGTAGCCGTCGCTGAACGTGCGCCGCAGCGTCTCCTGGACCGACGAGAGGCCGAGCGCCCCGACGATCGGGCCGAGCGTCGTGTAGAGGCCGCCGAAGATCGGCGTGACGAGCGCGAGCACGGTGGTCGCGACCGAGAACGACTGCTCGGGCAGCACCGAGCCGACGCGGTGCGCCTCCACCGCCCCGAGCATGCCGACGAAGACGGCCGACAGCACGAAGGCGAGCAGCTTGGCGCGGGCCGGGCGGATGCCCATGACGCCCGCCACCTCCTCGTTGGTGCGGATGGCGGTGAACGCGTGCTTGAAGCGCGAGCGCTGCACCAGGATGGACGCCAGCACGGTGGCGAGCAGCACGACGCCGTAGACGTAGAAGTAGGCCTCGTTGCGCAAGAAGGCGACCTCCCAGCGCTCCATCTGGCCGGCGATGAACTCGGGACGGAACAATGCCGGCACGTTCAGGCCGGCGTTGCCGCCGGCGATGGGCGTCGGCAGGTGGTGCACGACGGCCTTCAGGACCTCCGCCGCCGAGAGCGTCGCGATGGCGAAGTAGATGCCGCGCAGCCGCAGCGTCACCGCGCCGAGCAGCAGCGCGAAGATCACGGCCGCCACGCCGCCGAGCGGGATGCCCACCCACAGCGGCAGCGACGCGTGCTTCACCAGCAGCGCCGTCGTGTAGGCGCCGGCGCCGTAGAACGCGGCGTGGGCGAGCGAGAGCTGACCCGTGCGCGCGAGGATGTCCCACGAGAGCGCGAGGATGGAGAGCGAGAGCGCGTTGGTGGCGATCGACAGGTAGGAGACCGACGCCCGCCCGAAGAAGGCCTTGAGCAGGTCGGGCATGAACGCCACGGCGATCGCCAGGACGACGAGCCCGACGAGGTCCCAGGGGACGCGCGTCGCGGCCGCGGTGCCGGCGACGCGGCGGACGCGGGCGTCGGCGCTCATACCGTCCTCCAGGAGCGGCGGATGAGCACCGCGAAGATGATCGCGAAGAACACCGCGTTGCGCAGGGTGTCGCCGTTGGGCACCATCGTCGCGACCAGCGACTCGGCGACGGCGACGAACAGCGCCGCGAAGAGGATGCCGCGGACGTTGCCGAGCCCGGCGACCACCACGATCGCGAAGGCCTTGAGCGTGAAGGCGAACCCGACGACGGGCGTGGGCGACTGGATGACGGCGATCATCACCCCGCCGATGCCGGCCAGCAGCGCCGAGAGCGCGAAGGCGACGAGATAGACGCGGTTGACCTCGAGCCCGACGAGCGCGGCGCCGGTGCGGTTCTGCGCGACGGCGCGCATGGCCCGGCCGAGCGGCGTGCTGGAGAGCATCCAGTAGAGCCCGAGCACGAGCACGAGCGATATGACGAACGACGCGAGCGGCACCAGCCCGATGGAGACGCCGCCGATCTGGTAGCCGATGCCGCGGTAGGAGATGCCGGCGATGGTGCGCGGGTCGCCGCCCCAGATCAGGAGCGCGAGGTTCTGCAAGATGATGCCGATGCCGAAGGTGAGGAGCATCTGGTTGAGCTCCGGGGCCTTGAGCACGAAGCGGATCGTGGAGGTATAGATGACGCCGCCGAGCGCGAAGAGGGCGGGCGCCACGATGAAGAGAGACCAGACGGGGTCGATGCCGAACGTGACGAAGAGCTGATACGCGAGGAAGGCGCCGACCATGAAGAACTCGCCGTGCGCGAAGTTGACGATGCCGATGACGCCGATCGCCAGGGCCAGGCCGACGGAGACGAGGGCGTAGAGCCCGGCCGCCAGCACGCCCGAGACGAGCGCTTGCACGAGGAGCGTGGTGTCCATCAGCGGGCGTCCGTGCGGAGGCGATCCGCGGATGCAGGCGGCGGTGAGGGCGGGCGATGTTCCATCAGGGTGCGCTTCCCGTGGCGACCGGGGCCGCCGTCCTGCACCTCTACGGCGAAAGGTCGGAGGTGATGCCGCTGGCGGATGAGGTGGCGGCCTGCTGCGAGTGGTCAGACCTGGGCCGCGACGTAGCGGACT
>SKWV01000152.1 GCA_007128755.1 Trueperaceae bacterium | reverse complement strand
CGCCGTTGTGGTTGCCGTACGGCTGCTGCTGCGTGAGGATCACGCGCTCGCTCGCCGGATCGATCCGGGCGTCGGCGGGATCGTCGGCGCGCAGCTCGGAGACGGTCGTCGTGCCGCCGCGATCGGTGTAGTGGACGAAGAGCCGCCCGTTGGCGGCGAAGTCCGGATGGAAGGCCAGCCCGAGCATCCCGCGCTCACCCTGCGCCCTGGTGCGCTCCTGCATGTCGAGATACGGCTCGCCCAGCAGCTCGCCCTGCTCGAGCACGCGCACCGTCCCGCGCTGCTCGACCACGAACAGCCGGCCGCTGCCGTCGCCGGCGTGCGTCAGGCTGAGCGGGCGGTCGAAGCCGGTCGCGACCTCCTCGAGCTGCTGCGCGGCGACGTCGCCGGTGCAGGCGGCGAGCGCCAGGGTGAGCGCGACGATCAGGGGCGTGCTGCGATGGAGGATCATGCTGCACTGTACCGACGGCGTGCCCGGCGCACGGTCTCAGGTCTCACCTGGCTGGGCGTCGGCGGGGAGCGCCGCTGCGCTCGGCGGCAGCTCCCCCTGCGGCCCCAGCACCGGCAGCGCCACGCCCGCCGCGTCGCAAGCCGCCGCCTCGCGCGGGTACATCCAGCGCACCGCCTGATCGTTGCGCTCGCGCTCGGAGAGGCGCGGCGCGTCGTACAGGCCGGCCACGCGCCGCTGACGCTGGGCCTCGAAGAGGATCACGGCGGTGGCGACCGAGACGTTGAGCGACGTGACCATGCCGAGCATCGGGATCACGATGTGCCCGTCGGCGGCCTCGGCGGCCGCGAGGCTCACGCCGTGCTTCTCGTTCCCCAGCACGATGCAGGTGGGGACCGTGTAGTCCGCCTCCCGGAAGTCGGTCGCCTGCGTCGAGAGGTGCGCGGCGAGCACCTGCATGCCCCGGCTGCGCACGACCTCGAGAGCGGGGGCGAGCGCGTCGTAGGAGCGCAGCTCGACCCACTTCTCGGCGCTGGCGCTCGTGGCGCTGTAGGTCGGGATGCCGCCGCCGGTCGGCGTGACGGCGTGGACGGTGCCGATCCCGACGGCGTCCGCCGAGCGCAGCATGGCCGAGAGGTTGTGGGGCTTGTAGACGTCCTCGGCCAGGAGCGTCAGGTCCGGCTGCCGGTGCCTGAGCACGTGGTCGATCCGTCGCCATCGTCGTTCGGTCATCCGAGCAGCGTACCGCCCACGCAGCCTAGGACGCGTTGACAGGCGCGCCCGAGGTGCTAGAATCATGAGTCGCGCCCGAAGCACTCGTGCCTCGGACGCCGCATGTTCGCCGAGGTGGCGGAATTGGTAGACGCGCCAGCTTGAGGGGCTGGTGGCCGCAAGGTCGTAGGGGTTCAAGTCCCCTCCTCGGCACCACGACGTCGCGACGAACGGCCGACTCCACGTCGGCCGTTTCTCGTGCGCCGGAACGTCGCGAACTGCAGCGTAGGTCGCGTCCCTGACGGCGTCTCGGTCCGAACCGGGGTCGCCGAGGTCCCGGTCGGAGCGCGTGATAGCGTGCGACGTGCCGCCCCGCGCCGCCTTCCCGTTCGCCACCTTCCGCTCCGGCCAGCGCGAGGCGCTCGACGCCGCGCGCGAGGCGTTCGACGCCGGCGCCCGCGTGGTGGTCATCGAGGCGCCCACGGGGGCGGGCAAGAGCGCGCTCGGCGTGACGCTGGCCCGCGACGCCCGCAGCGCCTACGTGCTCACCGCCCAGAAGATCCTGCAGGACCAGTACGGCCGCGACTACCCGGAGCTGGCGATGCTCAAGGGGCGTGCGACCTACCCGTGCGACGTCGGCGCCGCCAACGCGGCCGCCGGGCCCTGCATCTCCGGCTGGTCGTGCCACCTGCGCGACGCCTGCGACTACTTCGTGGCGCGCGACGACGCGCTCGCCTCGCCCGTGGCGCTCATGAACTACGCGGGCTTCCTCCACCAGGTGCACGACGGCGGCGCCTTCGCCACGCGCGAGCTGCTGGTGCTCGACGAGGCGCACAACGCCGAGTCGATGCTCATGAGCTACCTGCACGTCAAGATCGGCGACGGCGAGCTCGAGCGTGCTGGGATCGAGGACCGCCTGCCGACCTTCATCGACCCGGAGTACGCCATCGAGATCGCCGAAGACCTGCTGCCGCGCTTCTCGGCCCGCCGCAACGAGCTCGAGACGAGCATCGCGCGCCGCGAGACGCCGACGTCCGGCGACCTCGCCAAGCTCCAGAACCTGCAGTGGCTCTCCGGCCAGGTGCGGCGGCTGCAGTGGCTCGTCGACTCGCACGGCAACGGCGTCGAGTGGGTGGTCGAGCTCGGCCGCGACGACCGCGGCCCGTCGGTCTCCTGGAAACCCGTCGAGGTGGCGCCGCTCGCCGACGAACTGCTGCTGGGGCTGGGCGAGCGCGTGCTGATGCTCTCGGCGACCGTGCTCGACGCGCCCACGTTCCTGCGGGCGCTCGGCGTCGACGAGGACGAGGCCGCCGTCGTGCGCCTCCCGTCGACGTTCCCGCCCGAGCGGCGCCCCCTGGTGGTGCGCCCCACCGCGCGGCTCACGCGCCACCACCAGGAGCGCGAGCTCCCCAAGCTCGTCGCGGCCGTCATCGGCATCCTCGAGGACCACGACGCCGAGAAGGGCCTCGTGCACACGCACTCCTACCGCATCGCCCGCGCCATCACGGACGCGTTGCCCAGCGAGCTCCGCCGGCGCGCCATCACCCACTACGACGCCGCCGGCAGGCAGGCGGCGCTCGAGGACCACCTGTCCAGGCCCGCCCCCACCGTGCTCATCACGCCCTCCATGACCGAGGGGCTCGACCTGGTCGACGACCTGGCGCGCTTCCAGGTCATCTGCAAGCTGCCCTACCCGTACTTAGGCGACCCGCAGGTCGCCGCGCGGCGCGCCCGCGACCCGCACTGGTACGACTGGCGCACGTGCCTCACGCTCGTCCAGGCCTACGGCCGGGCCGTGCGCAGCGAGGACGACCACGCCGTGACCTACCTGCTCGACGCCGACGCGCCCGCCTTCCTCAGGCGGCAGCAGGAGCGCCTGCCGGCGTGGTTCCTCGCGGCCGTGCGGCCGGGGTGAGCCTCGAGGGCCCACGCGACCACGGTGTCGTGTCGCCGCTTCAGGTCACTGGCGGCAGTTGACGGCGATCGCTTCCCCGGTGGTCAGGCCGTAGGCAAGCATGCTGGCTTCGGCCGGGTTCAAGCCGAACTGGGCGCGAAGGAAGCGGAACACCTCGCCAGGATTCTTGAACATGACGGGGCCGGCGAGGCACCCCTGGTTCCCCTGGCCGGGGTTGCCCGTCGAGAGGGCGACACCGCCCGACGCGAGCAAGACGACCGCAGCAAGCGTGACGACGATTCTCTTCATGAGCAACCTCCCTTGTGCGTGTTCTTATGCTGGAGTATGCACGCTTGGGTGAGCTGCGAATGAGAGGGCCGAGCGCACCGGTCGCCGCAGGCCGTACCAATCGTGCCTGGGCCACCGTGGAACGTGGGCAACCCCAGGGCTAGGACGAACCTAGAACCCGTCGACGGCCGCCTGATACGGCGTGCGCCCCGCGGCGAGCGCCGCGAGCGCGAGGAGCGCGGCGTCGTCGCCCTCCGCCAGGCCGGCGAGCCGCACCGCGAGCGGCGTGGCGGCGCCGGCGAGCAGGAGCGTGACACCCCGCACGTCGATCGACGTCTGGGCGCGCGGCGCCCGCTCGACCGTGCACCCCTCCGGCCCCGGCGTCACGCGCCACGAGCCCTCGT
>SKWV01000306.1 GCA_007128755.1 Trueperaceae bacterium | reverse complement strand
GCGCGCAGTCCGGCGGCCGAGCTCCAGGGGGTGTGGACGCACCTCGCCGACTCCGACGACCCGCACGCGGCGGACGCGGCGAGCCACACCGGGCGGCAGCTCACGCGCTTCGCGCGGGCGGTCGCCGCCCTCGAGCGCGACGGACTCCGCCCCCCGCTCGTCCACGCCGCCAACTCCGCGGCGACGCTGGTGCTGCCCCACTCGCACCACGACATGGTCCGGCCCGGCATCGCCATCTACGGGCACCACGCATCGCCGTCGGTGCGCGCCGCCGCGAGTGAGCTCGTGCCGGCGCTCACGCTGCGCGCGCCGGTGATCTTCGTGAAGCGCGTGCGCCGCGGCGACACGCTCGGGTACGGCGCGAGCTGGACGGCGCCGACCGACACGGTCGTCGCCACGGTCCGGCTGGGCTACGCCGACGGCTACCCACGCTCGCTCGGCAACCAGGCGACCATGCGCCTGCACGGACGCGACGTGGCGGTGGTCGGTCGCGTGTGCATGGACCAGCTGATGCTCGACGTCGGCGCCGTGGACGGGGTCGCGGTAGGCGACGACGTCACGGTCTTCGGTCCGCACGGACCGGACACCGAGGCGCTCGCGGGCCTCGCCGGGACGGTCTCGTACGAGCTGCTGACGCGGTTGACGGGGCGCGTCGCGCGCCGGTACGGCTAGGCGCCCACGGCGTCGGCGAAGAGCGCGTCGCGCACGACCCGCACCCCCTCGTCGGCGCCCGTGCTGAGGCGCCAGTCGGCGAGGTCGTCCAAGTGCGTCTCCTCGGGATCGACCAGCACCAGCACGGCGCCGAACGCCTCGGCGAGGTGCGCCAGGCCGGCGGCGGGCCAGACCGTGCCCGACGTGCCGACCACGAGCGCCAGCGTCGCGGACGCGAACGCGGCCTCGGCGCGCGCGATGTCGGCGGCGGCGAGTGCTTCGCCGAACCACACCACGTCGGGACGCAACGCGCCGCCGCACGTCGGGCACTGCGGAACCCCCACGGGCGGCTCGGCCAGTGCCGTGGCGTACGGACACGCGCTGCAGCGCGCCCGCCGGATCGAGCCGTGCAGCTCGACGAGGTTCGCCGCCCCGCCGCCGCCGGCGGCGACCCCGTGCAGCCCGTCGACGTTCTGCGTCACGAGCGTCGCGCTCACGGCGCCGGCGATCGCGGCCAGATCGTGGTGGGCGCGTGTCGCCTCGGCCGCCAGGCAGCCCGCCAGGCGCGCCCCGTACCACCGCCAGACCGCCTCAGGATCGCGCGCGAACGCCTCGGGCGTGGCCAGCTCGGTCGGGTCCCGGCCCTCCCAGAGTCCGTGCGGGCCGCGGAAGGTCGCCAGCCCCGCGGCGACCGACACGCCCGCCCCGGTGAGGATCGCCAGGTGGCCCTCGCCCGTCGCGAGCGCTCGGGCCGCGGCCACCACGCGCGCCGGCGGGTCCGGCGTCGTCACCCCGAGGCCTCCTCCGAGCCGTTCGCGACGCCGAAGCCCTGCGACTCCGCCATCTCGGCGAGCACCGAGACGACCCGGCGCTCGTCCGCCTCGTCGACCGTGAAGCGCATCGCGCCGTGTTCGAGCGACTCACCCGCCTGCGGGATGCGCCCGAACCGAGAGACCATGTACCCGCCGAGCGTGTCGTACTCGCCGTCGTCCTCGAAGGACAGCCGGAACCGCTCCTCGACCTCGTCGATGTGCACGGAGGCACGCACCCGCGTCACGTGCTCGTCGAGCGGGATGAAGTCCTCCTCGTCGTCGACGTCGGTCTCGTCGTAGATCTCGCCGGTGATCTCCTCGATGATGTCCTCGAGGGTCACGACGCCGGCGGTGCCGCCGAACTCGTCCACGACGACCGCCATGTGGTTCTTGCGGATGCGCATGTCGCGCATGAGGTTGAGGATCGACAGGGTCTCCGGCACGTACTGCGGCGGCTGCATCAGGTCGGCCACGGTGGTCTCCGTCAACGCCTCGGCGCGGCCGAGGAAGGGCAGGAGGTCGCGGGCGTAGACCACGCCGCGGATGTCGTCCATCGTGTCGGTGTAGACCGGCAGGCGGCTGTAGCCGTGCTCCGTCACCAGCGCCAGCAGCTCCTGCAACGAAGCGTGGGAGGGAATGCCGACGACGTCGACGCGTGGTGTCATGACCTCGCGCACGACCGTCTCCTCGAGGTCGATGATGCCGCGGATCATCTCCTGTTCGCTCGCCTCGATCACGCCGTGCTCCTCGGCGCTGCGCAGCATCAGACGAAGCTCGTGCTCCGTGATGAGCGGATCGCTCGAGGCCTCGAGCCGCAGCAGGCGCAGGATGCGCGTCGTGATCCACGCGAACGCCAGTCCGACCGGGTAGAGGAACACCGAGAGCGCGTACACCGGCCGGATGGCGTATCGGGAGTACCCGGTCGGGTTGTGCACCGCGATCGACTTCGGCGTGATCTCGCCGAAGATCAGGACCAGCACCGTCATGATGCCCGTGGCGTAGCCCACCGCGAGCGACTCGCTGAAGCCCTGCTGGCGCGAGAGCTGGATGCTCATCTGCGTGACGAGGGCCGTGGCGGCGATGTTGACGAGGTTGTTGCCGATGAGCAGCGTGGTGATGAAGCGCGTCGGCTGCTGCTCGAGCAGCGCGTAGAGCCCCCTCGGGTCGCGACCCTCGTCGCGGATCTGCCGGATCTTCCACTCGCCCAGCGCCGTCAGGGCCGTCTCGGAGCCCGACATCAGGCCCGACAACACCAGCAGCACCGTGAGCAACACGACCTGAGCGGCGCTGATGGCCGGCGCCGGGCCGTTCTGGGCGAACGCGACGGCGGTGAGGATCGCCGCGAGCGGGACGAGCAGGAGCGGAATGCGGAGGGAGCGCCTGGAAGGCGAACTCGGAGGGATGTCATCCATCAGTTGCGGGATGATAGCACAGGCCTCAGGCCCGTCCTGGCCGTGGTGAACGCTGGCCCTCTGGTATCGTCGCGAGCATGTACGTCGCGGTCGCAGGCACCATCGGCGCGGGCAAGTCCACCCTCACGGCATTGCTTGCAGCGCGATACCATCTGCGCCCAGTCTACGAGTCGGTGGACGAGAACCCGTACCTCACCGACTTCTACGCCGACATGCGGCGCTGGGCGTTCCACTCGCAGATGTTCTTCCTCGCCACCCGGTTGCGGCAGCACCTCGGTCAGGTCAACGTGCAGGAACGCGTGATCCAGGACCGTACCGTCGACGAAGACGCCGCGGTCTTCGCCCGCACGCTGTTCGACGACGGGCTGATGGACGCCCGCGACTTCGGCGTGTACAGCGGCATGTACGCCGCCGTCCGCCTGACGCTGAGGCCACCGGACCTGCTCGTCTACCTGCGGGCGAGCCTGCCGACGGTGAAGCGGCACATCGCGCTCCGCGGACGCGACTTCGAGCAGGGGGTGAGCGACGCGTACCTCGAGCGGATCGCCCAGCGCTACGAGCGCTGGATCGCGTCGTACGACCTCTCGCCCGTCGTCGTGGTCGACGCCGACCGCTTCGACGTCGTCGCGCGCCCGGCCGACCGCGACGCGGTGTTCGACCTGCTCGAGCGCCAGGGGCTCACGCCGCCGGTGGTGCGGTGACCTCGCCCTGGACGCTGCGCGCGCTGCTGCAGAGCGCGCTCGACGTGCAGCGCCCCGACGTGCCCGACGTCGCCGCCCGCGGCGTGGCGCAGGCGCTCGACCAGGTCGTGCCCGGAAGCGTCTTCGTCGCCCGGGTCGGTCGCCGGGTCGACGCGCACGACCTCGTGGCCGCG
>SKWV01000171.1 GCA_007128755.1 Trueperaceae bacterium | reverse complement strand
TGCTCGAGCGCTGGGACGCCGCGGCCGCCCCGCCGACGCCGCGGTTCCGCACCCGCGAGGGCGGCCTGCGGGTGTGGGCGGATCGCGACGGGGAGGGGCTGTACGTCTCCCTCGACGACGGGCCGGCGGTGCGCGTGCGGCGCTTCGGCAGCGTCGCCCACGTGGTCGCGGTCCAGACCGCGGATCGCGACGTCCTGCCGTGGGCGTGGCGCGCCCTGTGCCACGGCGCGGCGCGGCTCGCGTGTTACGTGCTCGGCGTCGAGAGCGTCCAGGTCGCGACGGAGGTCGACCTGTCCGGCGGGCCCTACGACCCGCTCGCGCCCGGCTGGTGGGTGGCACGTCGTCACGAGCTCGAACGCCGCGAGGGCTGGCGTCGTGCCGACGAACCGGCACCATCGCCACGGGTGCCGCACCGCCGGCGCCGAAGGTCGCGCCGACGACGCCGAGCCGAGTAGCTTCGCGGCGAGACGACGGCGCCTACCGGCGCGGGGCATCGACCCGGTACGCTTGCGTGATGCGCCGCGCTCTCGGACTCTTCCTCATCGCCCTCGCGCTGAGCGTGCTCGTCGCGTTCGCGCCGACGGCGCTCGTCGAGGCGTGGGTCCGGACCGTCTTCCCGCTGTGGGCCGCGTTCACCACGACGCTGTTCCGCCTCTCCCCCGTCTCCTCGACCCTGGTCGCTGCGACCAGCGTGCTGATCGGGGTGCTGACCGCCACCTTCCTCGCGCCGCCCGGGCTCCGCCTGCGCCGCGCCGGCGCGCTCGTCGTCGGCACCACGTCGGTGCTGGCCGCCGCGTTCGTCCTGACGTGGGGCGCCGCCTACTATCGCGCCACGCTCGCCGAGCTGCTCGACCTCCCTCCGGCCGGCGCCGATCTCGCCGCGCTCGAGAGCGCCTTCGACCGGCTGATGGACGAGGTGCACGCCTCCGCCCCCGTGGAGCCGCTCCACACGCGCTCCGCCGCCGACCTCGACGCGGCGGCGCGCAACGCGGCTCGCTGCGTCGCCGACGTCGACGAGGCGGTGACCGGCCGCCGCGTCGCGGTCCCGAGCGGGGTCAGGCGCCTGCCCGCAGGGACGCTGATGCGAGCGGGCTACGGCGGCATCGCGCTGCCGTGGCTGCTCGAACCGCACGTCGACGACGGGCTGCCGGGAGCCGCCTGGCTCGCCGTCGCCACGCACGAGATCGTGCACACGGCCGGCTGGGCGCGGGAGGCCGACACCGACGCCCTCTCGGTGCTGGCGGGCCTGGCGTGCGACGACGCGAGCGTCCGCTACGCGACGTCCCTGCATGGGGCGGCGGTCGTGGGGGCCGCCATCGCGAGCGTCACCGTCCCCGGTCACCCAGCGCGCGCCGCGGTCTCCGCTCGCTTCGCGGCGATGCCCGAGGTGGCGCGCGCCGATCGCGTGGCCCTCGCGAACAGCATCGAGCGCCATCGCGATCCGGTCACGGCGGAGACGGTCGGACGGGTGTACGACGCGTACCTGCGATCGCAGGGCGTCGAGGCGGGGGTGGCGGACTACGCCCTCGCCGGCGGCATCGTGGCGGCGGCGCTGACGGTCTGCCCCGCCGCCGGCCACCCGTGGTGCGAGTGAGGCCGCGGTCTAGTCGTCGGCCGGGGCGAGCGGCGACGGGCCCAGGTTGCGGCGGATGAGCGCCTCGACGTCGGGATCGCGGCCCATGAAGTCACGGAACAGCTCGATGGCATCGGCGGCGTCGCCGCGCGACAAGATCGCGTCGACGAAGTCGCGCCCGGTGGAGCGCTCGAACAGGCCCTCGCGCTCGAACCGGCCGAAGGCGTCGGCGTCGAGCACTTCGGCCCACTTGTAGCTGTAGTAGCCCGCGGCGTACCCGCCCGAGAACACGTGCGTGAGGGCACACAGGAACCCCGTGTGGGCGAACCGCGCTTCGGCGTGGAAGCGCTCGGTCGCGCGTTGCGAGAAGGCGATCGGGTCGACGTCGCCCTCGGGATCGAACTCCACGTGCATCGCCAGATCGACCGCCGCGAAGGCGAGTTGCCGCATCTGCGCCCACGCCCCCTGGAAGTGCCGGGCGGCACGAACGCGCTCGACCAGGTCGGCGGGGATGGTGGCGCCCGTCTCGACGTGGCGGGCGAAGAGCGCGAGCGCGTCGTGCTCGTACGTCCAGTTCTCCATGATCTGCGAGGGCAGCTCGACGAAGTCCCAGGCGGCGGCGAAGGAGCCGCGGGCGCGGACCTCGACGCGCGCGGACATCGTGTGCAGGAGGTGCCCGAACTCGTGGAAGAGCGTCTGGACCTCGTCGAGGCTCAACTGCGCCGGCGCCCCGCCCTCGCCCCGCGTGAGGTTGCCGCACATCAGCCCGACGTGTGGGTCGAAGCCGCCACCCGCACGCGGTCCGCCCTGCACGAGCACGTTCATCCAGGCGCCGCCGCGCTTCTCCTCGCGCGGGAACCAGTCGGCGTAGAAGATCCCGACCAGGACGTCGTCCTCGTCACGCACCTCGAAGCACGTGACGTCGTCGTGCCAGCGTTCCGGGGCGTCGACGCTCACGATGCGCAGGCCGAACAGCCGGCGCGCGAGCTCGAACATGCCGCGCTCGACCTCGCCCAGGGCGAAGTAGGGTCGCAGGGCCTCCTCGTCGACGTCGTAGCGCTCGCGTCGGAGCGCCTCGAAGGCGAAGCGCAGGTCCCAGGGCTCGAGCACGTCGATGCCGAGCCGGTCGCGCGCGAAGGCGCGGAGGTCGTGCATCTCGCGCTCGAAGTACGGGCGCGTCCGCTCCTCGAGCGTGTCGACGAAGGCTCGCGCGGGCGCGACGCCCCCGACCATCCGGTCCTCGAGCATGTAGTCGGCGAACGTGGGGTACCCGAGCGCCGTCGCCAACTGCCGCCTGAGAGCGAGGATCTCCCGGACGAGGGGCCTGTTGTCGTGATCACCGCCCGCCGCTCGCCACGCGAAGGCGTGCGCCAGCGTCTCCCGCAGCGGTCGGTGCCGGGCGTAGGTCATGACGGCGAGGAACGAGGGCGCCTGCAGCGTGAAGCGCCAGCCCTCCTGCCCCTTCTCGGCGGCCCGCTCGCGCGCCGCCTTCACCGCCGTCGGCGGGATCCCGGCCAGCTCCGCCTCGTCCGTCACCAGGTGGTGGAACGCGTTCGTGGCGTCGAGCACGTTCTCGGCGAAGGTCGTCTGCGCCTTCGCGAGCTCCACGCGCAGCGTCTCGAAGCGCGCGCGCTCGGCTTCCGGGAGGTCGGCCCCCTGCCGACGCATGCCGCGCAGGGTCTTCTCGAGGTGCCGGGTCCTCAGCGGGTCGAGCGCGCGGGCGTCGGCGCTCTGGGCGTACTCCCGCAGCGTCCGCCACAGCCCCTGGTGCGTGCCGATCCGCGCGCTGAAGCGCTGGTACAGCGGCTGGGCCTCGGCGTAGGCGGCGCGGAGCGCGGGGGACGACCGGACCGTGGTCAGGTGGTACACGAAGCCGTAGACGCGGCCGGCGCGCTCGAGCAGGTCGTCGAGCGCCTGGACCGTGTCGTCGTACCGGCGCGGGCCGGGGCGGGTGACGAGCGCTTCGAGGGCGGCCTCCGCCTCGCGGACGGCGGCCGTGACGGCCGGGACGACGTGCTCGGCACGCGCGCCCTGCAGCGGCACGCGCCGCTCACGTGAGAGCAAGGGATTGTCGGTGGATCGCATGCGGACTCCTCGCGGGCCGCCCGCTGGGAGGCCTCGTCTGTCCGCCTAGTGTACGAAGGCGCTCGGCGCCGCGACGCCCGCGATGGACGGCGCCCGGGCGTCGACGATCGCGTACTCCGGCGGGACCGCCTGGCTGAACAGGTGCCCCTGCCCCTCGTGGACGGAGAAGCTCTCGAGCCGCGTGCGCTGCAACGGCGTCTCGATGCCCTCGGCCACGACCGTGAGGCGCAGGCTGTGGCCGAGCGAGACCATCGCCCGGAGCATGTCGATGTCGCCCGCGTCGGCCCCTTGGCCGATGCGCGCCGTGAACGAGCGGTCGATCTTGAGCGCATCGAGCGGCATCAGCCGCAGCAGCGACAGGTTGGTATCGGACACGCCGAAGTCGTCGAGCGCGACGTGCACGCCCATGCTGCGGACGGCGGCGAGGCCGTCGATGCCGCGCTCGAGCGCGCTGGCGCCGGTGTGCTCGTGCAGCTCGAGCTCCAGCAGACCCGGGTGGAGCTGCGCCTGCTCGAGCGTCGTGCGCACGAGGTGGGCGAGATCGCCACGGTCGAGCGCCTCGGGGCCGATGTTGACCGCCACGCGCCGCGGCGTGCCGGCCTCGCGCCACGCGGCGGCCTGCGCGACGGCGCGCTCCAGCACCCACTCGAGCAGCGTGTCCGAGAGCTGGGCGCGCACGAGCTGCGGCAGGAACGCCCCTGGCGCCATGAGCCCGTGCTGCGGATGCACCCACCGCACCAGCGCCTCGACGCCCGCAGGGCGGCCGTCGGCGAGGCGAATGCGCGGTTGGTAGTGGAGGACGAACTGATCCTTCGCGAACGCGGTGCGCAGCTCGCGCTCGACCGTGGAGCGCTCCCGGACCAGGGCGTCCGTCGCGGCGTCCGCGAACACGTAGCGCCCGCCCCCCGCCTCGCGGGCGCGCAGGAGCGCCGCCTCGGCCTGGGCGCGGACGTCGGCGGCCGCACGCGGCCCGCCGGGCACCATGGCGACGCCGATGCTGGCGGAGAGCTCCATCCGGTCGCTGCCGTCCTCGAACGGCCGAGCGATCCAGGCCAGGAGCTTCTCGACGGCGGGGAGCGCGGCACCCGCGTCGGCGAGGTCGGGCAGCACGACGCCGAAGACCCCGGGTCGCAGCCACGCCAGCGTGTCGGACCGGCGCATGGCGCGCTGCAGGCGGCGCGCCACCTCGCGCAGCAGCCGCTCACCGAGGCGGTGGTTCATCGTCGTGTGCACGAAGTCGAAGTTGTCGAGCTCGACCACCACCATGGCGGCCGCCCCGCCGTGCCGGCGCACGTGCCGGATGGTCTGCTGCAGGCGGTCGTCGAGCACGCTCACGGTCGGGAGGCCGGTGCTCGCGTCGACCTGCGCGACCTCGAGCGGCCGGCGCTGCTCGGCCGACACGTCGCGCATGACGCCGTGCACCGCGACCAGTCGGGCCTCGGGCGACGTCCACGACACGGCGGCGAAGTCCTCGACCCAGCGAACGCGGCCATCGGCGGTCTTGACGCGGTAGCGGTCACGGCGGCTGCCGCCGCCCAAGCGCAGCGCCTCGAGGCGCGCCGCGAACGCTGCGCGGTCCTCCTCCACCACGAGCGAGGTGAGCGCCTCGCCGAGGAGCCCCGCGGCCTCGTGCCCGAGCACGGCGCGGACGGCCTCGTGCACCCACGTCACCTGCACGCCCCCGCGGGCGTCGAGCATCGCCCCGTAGGAGAAGAACGCGCCCTCGCCGCCGAGGCTCGACGCCAGCTGCAGGGCGGCCTCGTTGGCACTGCGCGTGTGGACGAGCTCGGTGATGTCGCGCTGCACCACGACGAGGTGCCCGACGCGGCCGCGCCCGTCCTTGACGGGGTAGTGACGCTGCTCGTTCCAGAACAGGCTGCCGTCCTTGCGGTAGTTGCGCACCACGACCGTGGCGGCGCGCCCGTCGCGGGTCGCCTCGCGGGCCGTGCGCGTGCCCTCTTGATCGGTGTCGTCGCGCATCAGGAAGCCGAGGTCGCGCCCGAGCCCCTCCTCGCGGCGGTAGCCGGTGAGGACCTGGAAGCCGTCGCTGACGTGCACGATCGGCTGACCGACCCGTCGCAGGTCACTGACGGTGAAGCTCTCGCCGCCCAGGACCTCGCTCACGACCTCGATCAGGGTGCCGGCGTCGTCCTCGGCGAACCCTGAGAGGACGCTCTCACGCGCCTTGCGCAGACGTTCGGGGGCGTTCACATCTCGTGGCTCGGCCATGATCATCACGGGCGCGAGACGGGTGGTCATCCCACCGAGCCGACACACGGCTCAGCGGCTCGGGCAGCGTGCGCCCGGCTGGACCTACGGTGCTCCGGCGGTGCTCCCGGGGGCCTCCCAACCCTCCGGGACGACGGGGCCTCGTCCCACGCTCTTCCGCATCGAAGGTACCACGGCGTTCACGCCGCAGACGTGGAAAACGTCGCTTGTCGCGCCCTCCCCCGAGTGCGCCCGACGGCGTCCCACATACCCTCCTGGGGTATCCGAGTTGACCGGGGGGCGCCAGGCTCCTCTGCTAGCATGGTCCGAGCAGAGGGAGTGATCATGCCCGACCAGAGCGTCCACACAGACATCGTCATCATCGGCGGCGGCCCGGCCGGCCTGACCGCGGGGATCTACGCCGGCCGCGGACAGCTCGACACCGTCATCATCGAGAAGGGCCTGCCCGGCGGTCAGATCGCGCAGACCGAAGAGGTCGAGAACTACCCGGGCTTCGACGAGGCCATCGGCGGCCCCGAGCTCGCCGCGCGGATGGTCCGCCAAGCCGAGCGCTTCGGCGCTCGCCTCGTCATGGACGAGGTGCTCGCGCTGTCGCAGGAGGGCGATCGCTTCCTCGTCCGCGGCTACGAGCAGACGTACTCGGCGAAGGCCGTGATCGTCGCGACCGGGGCCACGCCCCGTCGCCTCGGCGTGCCCGGCGAGGACGAGTTCTACGGCCGCGGCGTGTCGACCTGCGCCACCTGCGACGGGTTCTTCTACCGCGGCAAGCGCGTGGTCGTCGTCGGCGGCGGCGACGCCGCGGTCGAGGAGGGCGCCTTCCTGACCAAGTTCGCCGACAGCGTCACGGTGATCCACCGACGCGACGAGCTGCGCGCGAACAAGGTGGCTCAGGAGCGTGCCTTCGCGAACCCGAAGATGCACTGGCTCTGGAACACGGTCGTCGACGAGGTGCTGGGCGAGGAGGGCCAGGTGACGGGCGTGCGCACCCGACACGTCGTGACCGGCGAGCGCGAGACGCTGCCGACGGACGGCGTGTTCATCTACGTCGGGCACCTGCCGAACACCGACTACCTGAAGGGCGTGGTGACGCTGCGCGAGAGCGGCTACGTCGACGTCCGCGACGAGATCTTCACCGACGTCGAGGGCATCTTCGCGGCTGGCGACGTCAGCGACGAGGTCTACCGTCAGCTCTCCACCAGCGTCGGGGCGGGCACCCGAGCTGCCATGGCCGCGGAGCGGTGGCTGGCGGCGCGCGAGGTCGCGGAGTCGGAGCCCGTCGGCGCCTGAGCACGAGCGCGTGCGGGACGCCCGCGCGCCAGCTGGCGACGGCCGCGCGCCTCTTCAGCGGGGGACGAAGTCGTACAGCAGCAGCAGCCGGCCGTCCCACGCGAGTACCACGGTGCCGTCGCTCCACAGCGGCGATCCGACCCCCGCGCGCCACGTCGCGCCGTCCGGGAGCGTGAGTCGGACGAAGCCGTCATCGGCCGCCGCGAGCCACGACGGCCCACCGACGCTCTCGCCCGGATCGACGTCGGGCCGCACCCGTGTCGACGGCCACACCGGCAGCGCCTCGAGCGCGCCCTCCGGCTCGACGAGCTGGGCACCCGACGGCCGTAGGCCGCGCTGCGGGTCCGCGAGCGCGACGAGGAGGCCGGCGTCGCGCCCACTCGGATCGGTGACGTCGAGCACGATGAGCGAGGGTGGCGGGTCGCCTCCGGGCAGGTACGACAGCGCCCGCACCTCCTCCTCGGGGATGTCGAGCGCGCGCGCCACGATCGTCTCGAGCGACGCGCGGAAGGCGGCGCGCACGTCCTCGCCGTCCTCTCGCCACGAGGGCGGCCAGAGCGACCGGTCGCGCAGGAGCGCGAGGCCCACCTCGGCGTCGTCGTCGGGCGCCGCCACGTAGGCTTCCCAGCCGACCGCGTCTTCCGGCGGTTCGTCGGCCGCGCCGGGATCGGTGGTCGTCTCGTCGTCCGCCGGTGCGGCCTCCTCGGCGGGCTCCGGCGCGGCCGGCTCCGCGTCGGGCGGCTCCGTGTCGGGCCCCTCCGTCGCGGCGTCGGCCTCGTCGCCTGGCGCCTCCGGAGACGGGGCGTCGTGCGCCTCGTCGGCTGCCTCGGCGCCCGGCGTGGGCGTGGTGAGGTCGACCATCGGCACCCCGATCAGGTCGGTGTCGGGGGTCGGCGGGAGCCGCCCCAACGGCACGGCGGACCACGCCTCGAAGACGCGTTCGACGCCGCCCTGGAAGACGTGATACGTGGCCTGGCGCAGCGGGTCGGCGCGCTGCACCCGCACCGCGATGCCACCGGGCCAGGGCAGGAGCTGCACCTCCTCGCCCGACCACTCGTGCTGCCACAGCAGGCGAGGCGCGAGCGGCATGATCCCCTGGGGGATGGCCTCGGCCAGCGCCGGCACCGGCCTCGAGCCCGCGACGTCGGGCATGGACTCGGCGTAGCGCAGCGCGGCGGCGCGGTTCGCGAACGCCCCCACCCGCACACGGTAGACGTCGCCGTGCGCTCCCGTCGTGCGCACCACGTAGCCGGGGAAGCCTTCGCGCGCGAGGTCGCGGTAGATGGCGATGGCGCCGTCCTGATCGGACACCGCGATGACCTGCACGGTGTACGAGATCGCCGACGCCGCGCTCGCCAGCGCGACCAGCAACGTCGCCACGGCGAGCCGAACGGCCGACCGAGGCCGGCGCGGCTGCCGCACCACGTCAGAAATCCTTGCGCTCGAAGATGACCACCGACACGGCGGCGAACGCCGCGCAGTAGAACGCGATGAGCGCGACGACCCAACCGATCGTCGTGACCGGCTGCACGTAGGCGGTGAGCTGGGTGGTGAGCAGGTACGGCTCGATGCCCGGGAAGACGACCAGGAGCTGCATGAAGATGAGCGTCGCGAGGGTGGCGAGCGCTCCGCCGGCCGCATTCATGAACAAGACCGAGAACAAGATCGCGAGCAGGCCGATGGGGACGAGCGCGATGGCGGCCACGAGGTAGGCGCGCACGACCTCGACGACGGCCACGCCCGGCTCCATCAGGCCCGAGCCGAGCAGCCCTTCGCGGCCGAGCCCCGTGCCGCCGACGAAGGGGCCGTAGCCGTAGAAGGCTCCCGCCACGAGCGACGCCACGAGGAAGAACCCGAGCGCCAGGAACGGGTACACCGAAGCGACGAGCACCTTGGCGAGCAGCCACTGCGAGCGCGTGATCGGCCGCAGGAGCACCGTCGGGAGGGTGCCGTGCACGATCTCGAGGCCGAGCAGCTCCGCGCACGTGATGGCGATCAGCAGCGGCAGCAGGAACTCCATCGACGACAGCAACGACAACGCCGGCACCTGGAAGCCGGAGACGAGGAAGAAACCGTACACGTCGAAGATGCCCGGCGCGTACGCCCACAGCGCCGGGAAGACCGCCAGCACCACCAAGCTGAAGCGCACGCTGGTCAAGCGGCCGAGCTTGGAGAACTCCATGCGGAGCAGCTCGGTCATGCCGGCCCCTCCCGTCGCGGCGCCGCCACGGGCACGGCGTCCGGCTCATCGGTGCGGTGCGGGACGTACGAGCCGTCGCGGCCGATGCGCAGCGAACCGTCGCCGGCCGTGCGGCTGGCGCGCTGCGCCTCGACCCGCTCACGGTAGTACGAGCGCAGGTCGAAGATGTCGCTCCCCAGCTCACGGAGGCTTACGCCGGCGTCCACGATCGTCGCCGCGACGCGCAAGATGGCGGCCTCGTCGACGAGCGTGAAGACCACGTCGCGCCCACGCACCGCGACCTCGCGCACCCACGGTTGGGTCTCGAGCGCGATGCGGGCGGCGTGCACGTCGCTGACGGTCGCGCGGAAGCGCGCCCGGCGCTCGCCCAAGTCGACTTCGTCGATGAGCATCCCCTCCTCGAGGATCCCGACGTGAGAGCAGTACGCGACCACCTCGTCGAGGTGGTGGGTCGACAGCAGCACGGCGGTGCCTCCGCGGGCGGCGTCGCGCAGGACCCCGTGCACCAGGTGGAGCGAGAGCGGGTCCATGCCGCTGGCGGGTTCGTCCAGGATCAGGATCTCGGGTCGCGTGAGCAGGGCCGCCGCCACGCCGAGGCGCTGGCGCATGCCGAGGCTGTAGATGCCGACCTTGCGGTCGGCTGCGGCGCCGAGCTCCATCTGCTGGAGCACCTCGCCGATCCGCGACTCGGGCACGCCGCCGGCGAGCCGGCCGTGGAGGCGGAGGTTGGCGCGGCCCGACAGGTACGGGTAGAACGCCGCGGGAGCCTCGACGACCGCGCCGAGCTTGCGGCGGATCTCGGGGTGCTCGTGCGGGTTCGTACCCAGCATCCGCACGGTGCCCGAGGTGGGGAACGCGAGCCCTGCCACGAGCCGGATCACGGTCGTCTTCCCCGCGCCGTTGGGGCCCACGAGGGCGTAGACCTGCCCCGGTTCGACGGAGAAGGTGAAGTCCTGCACGACGGGCCGGCCGCCGTACCGCTTCGTCAGGTTGGTGGTCTCGATGGCAGGTGCGGGCATCAAGGTGTTTCCTCCCGGCAAGTGTACGTGGACGGACGTGAGCAGCGTGATGGCATCGTCCACACTCGGAGCGGCCGCCGCCGCACGCTACCCCGGTGCCGTGGGGACGCCCCGGGCGACGAAGGCATCATCGCCGAGTTCCTCCATCACGGTATCGAGGACGAGCTCCACGGCTCGATCGACGGCCTTGTCGAAGTCGCTGATGTCGAGCACGGGCACGGCCTCCCGCTCGGCCTGGGCGCTCATGAACGTCTGCAGCATGCGGATCTCGGCGAAGTGCTCGAGGTACGGCGTCGCCGGTCGTCGACTCGCCGTGTGCCCCTCGCGCTGGGAGAAGTGCTCGCGGTGATCGTCCTCGTCGCGGACGGCGAGCATCATCGCCACCACCACCGCGTCGGGTGTCCGGACCCGGGGCGACAGCCCGGGCACCAGATGGATGCCCTCGATGACCAACGAGGTCGCCTCGGTCAGGTGCCGCTCGATGATGGCGTCGATGGCGGTGGCGAGCTGGAGCACCTGCGTCTGGAAGCCGCGCACCACGCGCTTGCGCTTGGCCTTCACGCGCTCGATCTCGTGCGGCAGGAGCTCCGCCCGCCAGGCGGTGAAGCTCGAGGAGTGCAGGACGGGACTCAGCTCGGGGCTGATGAGCGACCTGAGCGCCTGCCGGACGCTGTCGGTCGACACCACGCGCGCGATGCCGAGCCGATAGGCGATCTGCGCGGCCAGCCGCGACTTGCCCACGCCCGCCGTCCCACCGATCACGACGATGATCGGCCGCTCCGAGGCGCGCACGCGGCGCATCACCAGGTAGCGGCGCGCGTACTCCTCGCCGGCCTCCTCCACCAGCACGCGATGGGCGGCGTTGCGGACCTGCGCGCGCGTGACCCGCTCTTCGCCGCTGCGCCAGAGCACGCCCTCGATGCGCTTGGCGTAGTTGTGCGAGCGCTCGGGACTCAGCCCGATGCCCATCAGCGACTGCGAGAGGATGCCGCGTGAGTACGGCAGCCCGCTCGAGCCGTCGGTGACGAGCAGCTCGGCCGAGCGCGCCACGGTGGCCTCGAACCGGAGCATCAGCTCCCGGCCGAAACGCGCCTCCAGCGCCAGCGCGGTGCGGTGGACGAGCTCCCGCTCGGCGACCACCCGCACGCCCTCGGCGCGCAACGATCGCTCGAGTTGCTGCGCCAGCAGATTGGCCTCCTTGAAGGTGATCCCCGCGCGTTCGATCGAGGCGGCCAGCGTGCGCCGGTCCAATGGAGACGTCTCACCGTCGCGTTCGACCTCGACCGTCTCGAAGGGCGGCGTCTGCAGGCTCAGCGCCTCGGCGGCGCCGGGCCCGACGCGCGCGCCGACCTCCTCGACGAGGCGCGCGACCAGCACGCTCGAGCGCACCGACTGCTCGCCCGCCGAGCGGATCCGCCGCTCGACGTCGCGGACGATGCGCACGGCCTCCTCGGTCGGGACGCCGGCCGCCTGGAGGCTCTCGATCAACGCCCCCGGCGCGAACGCGTGCTGACGCGCGCCGTCGTGGACGCGGAGCTCGCGACGCTTCACGGCGCCTCCGTCGCCGCGGGGGCCTCGATGCGGAGCAGGAGGTCGCGCACGACGTTGCCGGTCAGGCCCCAGATGCTGTGCCCGGCGACGTCGTAGCGGTGCAGCCGACGCGCGATGCCGTTCGTCACCCGGTCCTCCCAGGTGGGGGTGGTCCGGCGCAGCACCTCGAGCGGCACCACGAACGTCGCCTCGACCTCCGAGGCCTGCAGCTCGAGGACGGCCGGCCACACCACGCGCGCGACCACCGGCGTCGCGATGAGCCCGTAGGGCGAAGGGTGGTCGTCGAGCGCGCCGAGGACGTCGTCGCCCGGGACGACGAGCCCCACCTCCTCGCGCGTCTCCCGCAGCGCGGCCGCGACGGCGTCCTCGCCGGGCTCCTGCCGCCCCCCCGGGAAGGCGATCTGACCCGCGTGGCGCGCGAGGTGGCTCGCCCGGACGGTGAAGAGCAGCGCCGGTCCGTCGGCCCGGTCCAGCACCGGCACGAGCACCGCGGCCCGGCCGAAGCCTTCCCACTCGAGCTCCTCGCGCGGCCCCACGACGAGCGCGGCGCGGACGTCGTCGATCGTCAACCGGTCTCCCGCTCCCGTCACGGCTCCTCGCGGCCGACGCGCGCCTCGAGGTGGTCGCGCAGCGCCAGTTCGGGATCGATCCCGGCGCGGCGCGCGGCCTGGGCGAGGTGGAGCAGCGCGGCCCCCAGTGACGCCGGGTCGGTGGCGAGCTCGCCCAGCGAGCGCGCCTGGAGATCGGGGTCGACCCCCCACTCGAGCGCGCGGTCGAGCTCCGCCGCGCGGCGCAGCGCCGGCAGCGACCGGGGCACCCGCTCGCCGGCACTCGCCGACGTCCCGGCTGCGGAGCGCTCCTCGGCCTTGATGGCCTGCCAGTTGCGCAGCACGCCGGCGGCGTCGTCGACGCGCACGTCGGCGAACACGTGCGGGTGGCGCCTGATCAGCTTGTCGACGATGGCGCGTTCGATGTCGTCGTAGTCGAAGGTGCCGGCCTCCTCGGCGATGACCGCGTGGAACGCGATCTGCAGGAGCACGTCACCCAGCTCGTCGGCCATGAGCCGAGGGTCGCCGGTCGCGAGTGCGTCGACCGCCTCGGCGGCCTCCTCCGTGAGGTGCGGCCGGAGGCTGTCGTGCGTCTGTTCCTGGTCCCAGGGGCAGCCGTCGGGCGCCCGCAGGGTCCGCATGATGTCGAGCAAGCGCTGCATGGGCCATGCTACCCCTGAGCGTCGTGCCCCGCCGCGCGGATCACGGCCCAATGGCGCCCCGTGCGGCCGCGATCGCGACGGTGCGAGTAGCAGCGCGGGTCGCAGTGGGTGCACACGCCCGAGTCGGCGATGCGCGCCGCCGGCACGCCCGCTCCCTGCAGCTGCGCGCGCACGAGCGCCGGGACGTCGAGTCGGAAGCGATCCGGGACCGCGGGATCGGGCCACCAGGCTCGGGCGTCGCCGCCGGCCGCCGCGACGGCCTCGATCACCTCGGGGCCGACCTGGTAGCACGGGCCACGGATCGCGGGACCGAACCAGACGTCGAGCTCGCCGACGGCGGAGCCGAAGCG
>SKWV01000465.1 GCA_007128755.1 Trueperaceae bacterium | reverse complement strand
TCAAGCAGCGGCTGGTGCCGCCGCGGTCGACGACCGGCCGACGCAAGAGCGCCGCTGGTGATCACCAGCGGCGCTCTTGCGTCGGCCGGTCGTCGACCGCGGCGGCACCAGCCGCTGCTTGACGCCCCGGAGCGCCCCGCCCTATGCTCGTGGCACACGCACGCGCCAGCGGTCCGATCCGGCCAGCGTCCGCGACCGGGCCCTGCGGTCATGACGAGCTTCGCGCGCCCGGGCCACGTCGCGCCACGACGAGCTCACGGAGGTACCCATGCGGATCGCCCACGCCACCATCGTGCTCACGATCGCTCTGACACTGGGAACGGCCGCCGGGCACGACCTGTTCGGCTCGGCCCAAGCCGGAGACGCGGAGGACGTGGCGGCGGCGCTGGCGGCCGGCGGGAGCGTCCACGAGGTCGACGAGCTCGGGCACACGCCGCTGCTGCTGGCGGTGTGGCACAACACGGCCGACGTCGTGGCCCTCCTGCTCGATGCGGGCGCCGATCCCCACTACGCCAACCCCAAGACGGGCATGGGCATCTTCGGCCTGGTCTGGCGCAATCCCGACGCCTCGGCGATCCGCCAGGTGTTCGCCGAACGCGAGCTGGTGGCCTTCGCCGGGGTGCGCCCGGGAGCGGCGGAGGTGCCGGTGCCCGATGCCCCCCCGAGCGCCCCTGCCGGCCAGGACGCCGCGGCGGCTCGCCCGGCCAGCGACGCCCCGGCCTTGCCCGAGCGGCCGGCTGTGGGCCACGTGGAGCGCCTCACACCCGAGGCCGCGGCCGAGCTCGGCTACGTCTACCGCGCCCAGGGGTCGTCGTCGCTCGAGGACGTGCGCGACTTCGTGACCAGCCGCTTCGCTCTCAGCGGGCCCTTGGCCGCCGACGCCTTCGTGAACGGCTGCCGCGCCTCGGTCCTCGACCTCATGCGCGCGCCCGAGTCGGTGCTGTTCGGCGAGATGGGATCCGCCGCGATCGACGAGGTCGGCGTCATCGACTACACCACCTACGCGTTGGCCGCGGGCCGCGACGGGACGTCGCGGCGCTGGAGCCTGAGCTGCACCGGCTTCGTGGAGGACGAGGTGCTGCACCTCTGGGTCGAGATCGAGGCGCGCTGAGCCGAAGGCTCTCGCGCAGCGGCTCGGGCGAGTGCGCTACGCGAACGGCGTGAGCGGTCCCGGGCGGGTTGCCTCCTCGCGCCCGCGGACCATCACCACGGGCACGCGCACCATGCGCAGGACGCGCTCCGCCACGCTGCCCATCACGGCGCGCGAGACGCCGCTGCGTCCGTGCGTGACCATGACCACGGCGTCGATGTCGCCCTCCTCGACCAGATCGGCGATCTCCTGCGCCGGTTCGCCGAAGCGGACCTCGAGGCGCACGTTGAAGCCGGCGTCCGACAGCGAGCGCACGTCGTCGTCCATGGCCTCGATGATCGAGGCCTTCGTCGAGTCCCACACTTGCGTGGCGTAGATCGGGTGGTCCCTGAACTCCGATCCGTGCAGAGTCGCCGGCCACGCCTCGCTGATGAGGGGCCGCATGGGCCGCTCGCCGACCCCTTCGGGTGGAGAGGCGACGTGGAGGAGGGTCACCGTCGAGGTCTCCGGGTCGAAGAGCCTGGACACGGCCCGGAACGCCTGTCGGCTGAAGGGCGACCCGTCGAGCGGGAGCAGGATCGAAGTAGCCATGGTGTCACCTTCCATGAGGCATCGTCACTCGCGGGTCGCGCTCGGCGCAACGGTGGAACGTCCCCGAGGCGCCGTCTAGAAGCGCTCGGTCACGGTCTTCGCCTCCATGAAGAGCCGCAGGTAGTCGGGGCCGCCGGCCTTGCTGTTGGTGCCGGAGAGCTTGAACCCGCCGAACGGCTGCACGCCGACCAACGCGCCGGTGATCTTGCGGTTGATGTAGAGGTTACCGGCCTCCAGCTCGCTGCGCGCGCGCTCGATGCGCTCGCGCGAGCGGCTGATCAGGCCGCCGGTGAGCCCGTAGTCGACCGAGTTGAAGATCTCGACGGCGTGCTCGAAGTCGCGCGCGCGGACCACGGCCAGGACCGGCCCGAAGACCTCCTCGCGCGCCAAGGGCGCGTCGGCCGCGACGTCGTCGACGATGGTCGGCTGGATGAACCAGCCCGGGCCCGCGTCCTTCGCCCGGCCGCCGCCGAGCACCACGCGGCCCTGCTCGGGAGCGGCCTCGAGGTAGGTGGTGATGCGGTCGAACTGGCGCTGCGTGATCACTGCGGTCACGTCGGCGTTCTCGGCCGCGGAGCCCACCTGCAGGCGCCGGGCCCGCTCCAGCACCCGCTCCATGAGCGCGTCGTGCACCTCGTCGACGACGATCAAGCGCGACAACGCGGAGCACTTCTGCCCGTTGAAGCTGAACGCCGAGGCGACCACCGCGTCGGCGGCGAGATCGAGCTCGGCCGTCTCGTCGACGATGAGCGCGTCCTTGCCGCCCATCTCGAGCATCGTGCGCTTGACGAACCGCTGACCCTCCTGGACCTTCGCGGCGCGCTCGTGGATGCGCGTCCCGGTGGGCACCGAGCCGGTGAAGTTGATGAAGCGGGTGCGACGGTCGTCGACGAGCGCGTCGCCGAGATCGGCGTCGGCGCCCGTCAGGAGGTTGATGACACCGGGCGGGAGCCCGGCCTCCTCGACGCACTCCATGAACAGCCCGGCGATGACCGGTGTGGCCGGCGACGGCTTCACGACGACGGTGTTGCCGACCGCGACGGGCGCCGCCACGGTGCCGACCAGGATGGCGAGGAGGAAGTTCCACGGCGGGATGACGACGCCGACGCCCATGGGCTGGAGGGTGGTGATGTTCTCCTCGCCCTGCCAGTGATGGGTCGCTAGCGGCTCCGCCAGCGCCAGCGACTCCCGCGCGTAGTACTCGAGGAAGTCGATCGCTTCCGCGACGTCGGCGTCGGCCTCTCGCCAGTTCTTGCCGGCCTCGAACGTCTCCCAGGCGCAGAACTCCAGCTTGCGGCGACGCATGATGGCCGCGAGGCGCACCAGCGCCCGCGCGCGCGACGGCATCGGCCAGCGTGACCAGTCGGCGTAGGCGGCGGTGGCGGCCTCCATCGCCCGCTCGATCTCGTCCGCGCCCGCCATGGCGACCTCGCCGACGACGGTGTCGGGATCGCAGGGGTCGAGCGACGGCAGCCAGCGGTCGGTGGTCACGCGTTCGCCGCCGATGACCAGCGGCCAGCGGCCGCCGAGACGCCCGCGGACGTCGTTCAGGGCCTGACGGTAGGCGGCGGCCGCGGCCTCGTCGGTGAAGTCGGTGAACGGCTCGTTGCGGAAGGGCTCGAAGGCCATGATGCTTCCTCTCACTACCTCCCCAAGCCGCGAACGACCAGGGCGAGGTTGGCGGGACGTTCGGCCAGGCGACGGCTGAAATAGCCGTACCAGTCCCGACCGATCGGGACGTACACGCGGACCGAGTGGCCGGCACGCACGAGCTCGGCCTGGACCTTCGGCTTGATGCCGTAGAGCAGCTGGTACTCGAGGCGATCGGGTGGGAGGCGCGCGCCGCGCGCGAACGCCGCCAGCTCCGCGAGGATCGCCTCGTCGTGCGTCCCGACGTTGACCTTGGCCCCCGCCCGCCAGGCGCGCTCGACCAAGGCGACGAAGGCCGCATGGATGCGCGCTGGGTCGCGCAGGGCGACCTCGGGAGATTCGTGGTAGGCGCCCTTGACGATGCGGATCTCCATGGCGCCGACGTCGGGCGCGGCGGCGAGGAGCGCCTCGAGATCGTCGGGC
>SKWV01000248.1 GCA_007128755.1 Trueperaceae bacterium | reverse complement strand
TGGATCACGGACGTGGTGGGGCTGACGCTGGTGCTGTCGGTGATCGCGCTGCAGCAGTGGCGGATCAGGCGGGCGGCGCTGGCGGCCTAGCCTAGCCTCCCCACTCGTCCCCACGCGGCTCCCTCGCCTTCTGGGCCGCCCCTGCGCGTAACGCTCGTGTGACGCTCGAAGTCGTGTGATGCCTTCGGGAGGCGCACGCATGGTGCGACGAGACGCAGCGAAGCACGCCGAGCCGGCCGAGGAAGGCCCCGTATGGCGTCTGGTGCCGCTCCTGGCCGCGCTGGTCGGACTGCTGGCGCTCGCGGGGCTGACGGCGGCCCGGGAGAGCGTCCTCGCCTTCGACGCCGACGTCGTGATCCACGCCGACGGATCCATGACGGTGACGGAGACGATCCGCGTGCGCAGCGAGGGCTGGCAGATCCGCCACGGCATCTTCCGTGATCTCCCGGCGGTGCACACCAGCCTCCTCGGCGTCCGCGAGACGGTCCCACTCCACATCCTCGGCGTGACGCGCGACGGTGAGCGCGAGCGCTACCAGACCGCGACGTCCGGCCGGCACCTGCGCGTCACCGTCGGCACCATGTTCGTGCCGCTCCCACTCGGCGATCACACGTACGTGATCCGCTACCGCACCGACGGGCAGCTCGCGTTCCATGGCGAGCACGACGAGCTGTACTGGAACGTCACGGGGAACGGCTGGACCCTGCCGATCGACGCGGCGTCGGCGAGGGTGCACCTCCCGCAGCCGGCGGACGACGACGCGGCGGCGCTCGAGGCATTCGTGGGGTACGCCGGATCTCGGGAGCCTTCGGCGGACGTCGCACGCCACGACGAAGGAGGCTTCGTGCTCCGGGCGACGCGGCCCCTCGAGCCGGGCGAAGGGTTCACCGTCGTGGTCGGCTGGCCGAAGGGCGCCGTGCGCGAGCCGACGCGCGCCGAGCGGGCGGCAGCCTTCGAGCGCGACAATCCCGGGATCCTGGCCGCGCGTCCCGGGGCGCTCGGCGTCACCGCCTACTTCGCCATCGTGGGGTTGCTGTGCCTCCGACGACCGCGGCGCGCCGGCGGCGTCGCGGTCGAGCAGCCACCCGAGGGACTCTCGCCGGCCGCGCTGCGCTACGTCCGCCGCATGGGCTTCGACATGCGGGTCCTCTGCGCCGCCATCACGAGCCTGGCGGTCAAGGGACTGGTCGAGGTCGATCGACGCGGCGCGACGTACCTGGTACGACGCATGCACGAGCCCGGGAGCGACGCCGTGCAGGGGCTGCCCGACGAAGAGCGGCACGTGTTGATGGCGCTGGGAGCCTCGCTCCATGTGACGCCGGAGAACCACGAGTACGTCCAGAGCGCGGCCGAAGGGGTGCAGCGGATCCTCCGGGAGCGCTTCGAGCCGCATGCCTTCGTCGTCTTACGGGTCGCGTGGTCGATCGGGCTCGTGGCGACGGCCGCCGCGCTCGGCTGGGCGGCCGTGGCGAGCGGATCGATCCAGACCATCGCCTCCATCGGGATGGTCCTGAGTGTCACGGCCTGCGTGACGCTGCTCCGGCGGTACCGTCACGCCGAGAACGGCGAGCACCTGTTCAGCGTGGGTGCCAGCGGGCTCTTCGGGCTCGCGTTCGCCTACCACACGTTCACGGCCGGGCTGCTGTGGTTCGCGCTGTACGCGGCGGCCCTCGGGGCGATCTGCATCCTGGCGCATGCCCACCTCAGGATCCCGACGCGCCACGGCCGCGCCCTGATGCATGAGATCGACGCCTTCGCGGCGCATCTCGCTTCGGACCCTCGCGACATGGGGGCGGGTTCGGATGGCGCCCACCTCACCTTCGAGCGCTACCTCCCGCATGCGCTGGCGCTCGACGTCGACGACGCATGGATCCGCGCCTTCGAGGCGCGGCTGCACGGCGGCGTGGCGGGTGGGGTTCCGTATGCGCCCGTGTGGTTCCACAACAGGCGGCTCGGCATCGAGCCGCAGGAGCTGCGTCAGGCGCTCGGAGCGAGCTTCTCGAGTGCCCTCCAGTCGGCCTCGTTCGGCCCCATCGCCGCGCGGGGCGGCGGTCGCTTCGCCGGCGGCGGGCGCGGCGGCGGGGGCGGCGGAGGATGGTGATGACGTTCGGCAGCGACCGCGGCGACGGCCGAGCGCTGGGATCGGGCGGAGTCCTCATGCGGATCGTCTTCTTCATGCTCGCCCTCACCCTGCTCGTCGGCCTCTCGGGATGCCTGCGCTCGGCGGAGATCGACTTCACCACGGACGTGCGCATCCTGCGCGGACCGTGGGCAGGGACCATCGCCGCCGAGGGCGACGTGGACGACGTCGACCTCCGGCTCGAACTGGAGGCCGAGTACGGCGACAGGACCCAGTACCCGTTCTGGGGCCAGGTGTGGTTCGGTGACGAGGGTCCCTTCGCCATCGAAGGGATCGCGTACGGCCGCGGGACCGAGGCGTACGTCCAGTCGACGATCATCCCGCCGCCACGCGTCGCGGGGTTCATCGCCGAGATCCCCGACCGGTCGCTGCGGATCTGCGCCAACGGCGCGTTCGACATCCGTGCGTACTACGGCTGGGTGTTCGAGGAGGGGACCGAGGGGGTGGAGGGCGTCTGTTCGGGCTGCGATCACCCGAACTGCTTGTGGGACGACCCGCTCCCCAACTTCACGATGCGCCGGATCGAAGCGCTCCCGCTGCGGAGGTCGCCGTAGGTGAGCGCGCTCGTGCTCTGGGCGCTGCCCCTCCTCGTCGGCTTCGGGAGCAGCGCCCTGGTGGGAGTGGGGGCGCCGTTCACGCTGGCAGCGCGCGGCACGGTCGCAGAGGTACGCGCTGCGCTCGACGGTGGTGCCGACGTCGAGGCGCGCACCCCCATCGGCGCCACGCTGCTGATGTCCGCAGCCATGAACCCCGATGTCGACGTGCTCCGGCTGCTGCTCGCGGCCGGCGCCGACCACCGCGCCGAACGCCAAGACGGCGCGACCGCGTTGATGGAAGCCGCGCTCATGAACCCGGACGCCGAGGCCGTGCGCGTGCTCCTCGCAGCCGAGCACGATCCCGCCGCGCGCGCGGCGCACGCCGACCGGGCCATGGAGCCGGCTGCCCGCAGGACGCCGAACCCCGAGGTGCTCGCCGCGCTCCTTGACGCCGGCGCCGACGTCGAGGCGCGTCATCGTGCCGGCGCCACGCCGCTCATGACGGCGAGCAGCACGAACGCGCACCCGGAGGTGGTGCAGGCCCTGCTCGACGCCGGCGCCGACCTCGAGGCGCGCGACGCCTGGGGCCGCACGCCCGTGATGGGTGCGGCGCGGTGGAACACGCAGCCGCAGGTGCTCGCCAGGCTCCTCGCCGCCGGCGCCGACGTCGCCGCGCGGGACCCGAGCGGCATGACGGCGCTCATGATCGCGGCCCGGCACAACCCCAACCCCGAGATCGTGCACCGTCTGCTCGACGCGGGCGCGGATGCGCGCCTCCGTGACGACGCCGGCCACGACGCGTTCGATCACGTCCGGTTCAACGCCGCCCTCTACCTGAGCGATGCGTACGAGCGGCTGCGAGGGGCGCGGTCGACCGGGAGCGAGAAGTAACGGACCAGAGGCGGCCAGCGATCACACGCACGGGCGGAGCGTGCGCTATCATCCGTCGCATCGTGCCCACCCCAGGACGAACCGGATGACGATCCCCCTCGCCGAACTCGCCGATGGTCCCGTCTTCCTCCGGGACCTGCAGCACGCCCCGATCGTCATCGACCGCGCCGAGGGCGTCCACCTCTACG
>SKWV01000130.1 GCA_007128755.1 Trueperaceae bacterium | reverse complement strand
GCCAGCAGCGACACGTGCGCGAGCCCGGGAGGCGCCCAGGCAACGCTCGGCGCGCGGGCCAGCAGCACGCCCACGAGTCGTCCGCCGTGCTCGACCCCGAACGTGAGGCCGGGATCCGTGTGCGCGCTCCCCCACCAGGTCGCGAGCGCGCGCGGGCCCAGCGGATGGGCGCTCGCGAAGGTGGCGTTCCAGACGTCGGCCACGGCGCCCGAGTCCGACGTGTCGAGGTGGCGCGGGCGCCACGCGGCCGCGCGCGGCGTCATCCGCCCTCGGGCGCGCGCAGGTCGAGCCCCAGCGCGTAGCGGTCGCCGCGGTAGGCGGAGCGCACGTACTCGAACGGTTCGTCGGCCTCGTCGTAGGTGGTGCGCTCGAGGGCGAGCACCGGCAGCCGCGCGCCGATGGCGAGCACCGTGCGCTCCTCGCGCGTCGGGAGGCGCGCGGTGATCGTCTGCCTCGCGCGGACCGGCTTGACCCCGAAGACCGCCTCGAGGGTCCGGTAGAGGCTGCCGAAGCGCTCGAGCGTCTCGCCCTGGAGCGTGATCATCGAGGATCGCAGGTGGGCGACCTGCAGCGCGAGCGGGACGTCGTCGGCGGTGCGGATGCGCTTTAGGCGCAGCACGGGCGCGCCGAGCGGGCAGCGCAGCGCCTGGGCCACGACCGCGTCGGCCGGGACGCGCGTCACCTCGAGCAGGCGGCTGCCCGGCCTGAAGCCCAGGAGCCGCGCCTCGTCGGTGAACCCGATCACGCGATCGATCGTCTGCTCGAGCCGGCGCGACCGCACGTAGGTGCCCGACCCCTGGCGCTGCTCGACCATCCCGCCGGCGACGAGCTCCTCGAAGGCGCGCCGGACGGTCATGCGCGAGAGGCCCAGCGACACCGCGAGGTCGCGCTCGCTCGGCAGCGCCTGCCCGGTCGGCCAGGCGCCGGAGTCGATGGCCCCGCGGAGCTTGTCGCGGAGCTGGAGGTAGGCGGGGGTCGGGAGTCCCTTGTCGACCCGGAGGTCGATGACCGGCCCCGCCGGCGGCGGTCTGGGCGTCGCCCCGCCGACGACGGGAACCGTCTGCGAACGCTTCGTGACTTCGGACGACGCCATGGGTCCTCGCGTTTCCGGTGCTCGGCCGCCGAAGCGGCCGGCCCCACCGCAGGTCTGGTGACACAGGATATACCACTCCTAGACCAATGATGTAGACTGGTGACCTAGTCAAGGTACGACAAGGAGGAACAGATGCACGCAACCCTACACACGGGACGAGGCTCGCTACTCGCCATGGTGGTGGCCGCGCTGTTGTTCGGCGGCCTCGCGGCCGCGCAGCAGAAGACGGTCGCGTACCCCGGCCTCGGCCTCGAAGCCGGCGAGCGCGGCGGCACCATGACCATGGTGCTGGGCGACTCGCCGCCGCGCTTCTTCTACTACGGCGAGATCAGCACCGTCAGCCAGACGCTGTCGCAGCAGATGTTCGACAGCCTGGTCGAGTTCGACCTCGAGGACTACGAGCTCGTGCCGGGCTTGGCCGAGTCGTGGGAGATCACCGAGGACGGCACGGTCTACACCTTCAACCTGCGCGAGGGCGTGACCTGGCACGACGGCACGCCGTTCACCGCCGCCGACGTGCTCTTCACCTACGAGCAGATCATCACCAACCCCGAGGCGCGCGCCGGCGACGCCGCGCAGTTCATCTTCACGGTCGACGGCGAGACCCGCCCGGTGGAGTTCGAGGCGGTCGACGACCTGACCTTCCGGATGACGCTGCCGACGGCGTCCCCCGCCTTCTTGCTGCAGCAGCGCTTCTTCATCATGCCCAGGCACGTCCTGCTGCCGTTCTCGGTGGAGGGCGGCGCCGAGCCCGCCGACATCAACAACGCATGGCCCACCGACGTCGACCCGTCGCAGGTCGTCGGCACCGGCCCCTTCCGCCTGGCCTCCTACACGCCGGGGCAGCTCGTGCGCCTCGATCGTAACGACGACTACTGGAAGGTCGACGAGGCCGGCACGCAACTCCCCTACCTCGACCGCATCGACTACCTGATCGTCCCGGGCACCGACGCCCAGGTCGCGCAGTTCCTCGCCGGCAATCTCGACCAGCTCAACATCAGCGGCGCGCAGTTCCCCGACTTCATGACGCGCTCGCTCGCCGGGGCCGGCTTCGACGTCGTGCAGTCCCCCGCGCTCTTCGGCTCGCCGCCGCACCTGGCGTTCAACTTCAACGCCGCCGATCCGGTGCTCGCCGAGGTGTTCTCCGACGTCGCGTTCCGGCGCGCCATGGAGCACGCCGTCGACCGTGAGCGCATCATCGACGACGTCTACAACGGCCTCGCCGAGATCCCCGGCACGCCCACCGCGCCGGCCAACGCCGCGTTCTACGAGGACACGACCGACCTCATGCTCCCCTACGACTTGGAGGCCGCCGCGGCCGCCCTCGACGAGCTCGGCTTCACCGACACCGACGGCGACGGCGTGCGCAACATCGCCCCCGGCCGCCCGCTCGAGTTCACCCTCACCTACGGCAACGACTCCCCGACCTTCACCGACATCGCGACGATCCTCCAGAACGACTTCGCGGAGATCGGCGTGCGCGTGAACCTGCAGGGCATCCAGTCGGGCCAGCTGCTCGGCACCGGCCTCTCGGGCGATTTCGAGGCGATCGTCGTCGCGCTCGGCAACCAGCCCGACCCCGAGCTGCGCAAGCCCATCTGGCAGCCCGGCGGCTCGCTCTACTACTGGCACCGCGCCACGCAGCCCGCCGACGCGGGCGAGCAGCCCAACGTAGGCGCCATGGAAGACTGGGAGCGCCGCATCTACGAGATCTTCGACCGCGGCTCGGTCGAGACCGACGCCGAGGCCCGCGCGGAGCTCTACCGCGAGTGGCAGCGCCTCAACGCCGAGTACGTCCCCGTCATCATGATCGCCAAGCCCGCCAACGTGGCCGCGGTCTACGAGCACATCGGCAACTTCGTCTACAGCCTGGGCGTCATCCCCGGCTACAACCCCGTCCCGCTGTACTACCGGCGCTGACGGCCCGGCGGAGGCGGCGTCCGATGCGGCGCCGCCTCCGCACCTCGCCGGCTCGTATCTTGCCACCCGCCGCGCCACCTCCCGCGCATCACCCCGAAGGGCTCCCGTGCTCGTCTTCCTGACGCGACGCCTGCTGACCTTCATCCCGACGCTGCTGCTCGTCTCGGTGATCTGCTTCGCCGTGATCCAGCTGCAGCCCGGCTCCTTCACCGATCGCTACCTCGAGGACCCGCGCTTCTCGCGCGAGGCCGTCGCCCGCATCGAGGCGCAGCTCGGGCTCGACCGCCCGCTCGCCGAGCAGTACGGCCGCTGGATCTGGGGCATCGTCACGCGCGGCGACTTCGGCTTCTCGTTCTTCGCCAACCGGCCCGTCTCCACCATGATCGGCGAGCGGCTCGCGTGGACCGTCGTGATCGCGCTGGTCACGCTCCTCTTCGCCTGGCTCGTCGCCGTCCCGCTCGGCATCTACACCGCCCTCAAGCGCAACGGCTTCACCGACGCCGTCGCCTCGTTCGTGGGCTACGTCGGGCTGGCGGTGCCCGACTTCCTGATGGCGCTGCTGCTGGTCGCGATGGTGCTCGCCTACGGCGGCACCAACGTAGGCGGGCTCTTCAGCCCGCGCTTCATCGGCGAGCCGTGGACGTGGCCGAAGGTCGTCGACTTCCTCAACCACCTGTGGATCCCGATCCTCGCCATCGGCACCGGCGGCGTGGCGACGATCATGCGCCAGATGCGCGCCAACCT
>SKWV01000120.1 GCA_007128755.1 Trueperaceae bacterium | reverse complement strand
CTCGCCGCCGCCACGCCCACGGCCTCCGCCACGGTCATGCCGAAGGGGACGACGCGCGCGCTCGAGTGCGCGATCGGGTCGTAGCCGGCAGCCCTGCCCACGACCCAGATCCCGTCGACCCCGCGCGGCACGGTCATGCACAGTCTGGCGCCGTAGATCTCGGGTGCGCCGTAGACGAAGCCGTCGTCGGAGCGGCGCAGCGTCTGGACGTCCAGCGGGTACCCGCCGGCGGCGATGTCGAGGTCGGTCACCACGTTGTCGAGCACGTGGTCGACGGTGAGCACGCAGCGCGCGTCGAGGTGGCGCGTCTCGCGCACGTAGAGCGTCTCGGCGACGCCGCCGACGGTCGCGGCGCCGAAGCCCGGCACGTCCTGCGCCAGCCAGGCGACCACCCGCGGGACCTCGGCCGCGGCACGGGCGTGCCCGTCGGCGCGGCTCGCGGCGTCGAACGGGTCGACGTCGTAGATGAGCAGGGCGTTCACCAGCACGGTGCCGTCGTCCTGCCGGCCGAGGTTGAGGCCGCGCAGGCGCACGCCCGGCTGCTCCGCTCGGAAGGCGGCCGGGTGGCCCCCGAAGTGCCCGTAGGCGATGCGGTCGTCGACGTAGGCGTAGTTCCGGCCGCGGGCGCGCGCGCCCGCCCGGAGGGCGCCCCAGTCGATGCCGTCGATGCGGAAGACGAGGGTGTCGACCATGCGCGCGTCGAGGCCCAGCGAGGACCACCCGAGCGAGGATCGCGCGCCGGCGGCGGCGGCGACGTCGGCGTCGCCGGTGCCGTCGATCACGTGCCGTGCCGAGACGCGCTCGCCCCCGATCAGCACGCCCACGACCCGGTCCCCCTCGAGCCAGGGCTCGAGCGGGGGAGCGTCCAGGCGCACCGCCACGCCGGCCTCGGCCAGCAGGTCCGCGAAGGCGCGCTCGGCGCGGGCCACGTCGAACGCGTTGCCGCGGCCGACGCGGTCCCACCAGCGGTCGAACAGCCCGCGCTGGTAGGGGACCGGCGTCATGCGCAGGTCGAGGACGTTCATCGCCCCCGTCACGAAGAGCCCGCCCAGGCGCGGCTGATCGCTGACGAGCAGCGTGGTGGCGCCCGTCTCGGCGGCGGCCACGGCCGCCACGATGGCCTCCGGCTCGCTCCCGACCACGATCACGTCGTAGCTTCCGATCGGCGGCTGGGCGATCGCGAACGCGACGGCGCCGAGCAGCGCGATCGCCAGCACGCTGCCCCTCACGCCCAGCCCGCCTCTCGGATGTCGGCGACCACGTCGCGCGACGCGTACGGCCGGCCGAGGGTGGCCGCGGCGGCGGCCATGCGGGCCCGGCGCTCCGGTTCGGAGAAGAACCGCTGGACCTTGAAGGTGAAGGTCGTCAGCGGCTCGATACGCATACCGGCACCGTACTCGAGCAGATAGTTGGCATTCGATTCCTCCTGCAGGGGGTAAGGGTTGACGATGGCGATCGGGAGACCGGCGGCGAGCGCCTCGCTCGTCGTGAGGCCGCCGGGCTTGCCGACCATGAGGTCGGCGGCGGCCATGTACGTCGGGATGTCGTCGATGTGACCCAGCACGCGGAAGCGCGCCAGCGCTTGAGGATCGTGGTCGCCCACCTGCGCCCGGATGCGCTCCGCCAGGCCGGCGCTGCGTCCGCAGACCACGACGACCGTGACCGGCCAGCGGATCGCCCGGAGTTGCGCGATGAGCGGCGCCGCCGTGCGCGCGTCCATGCCGCCGAGCATCATGAGCATCACGTCGCGGTCGACGGGGAGTTCGAGCCGCGTGCGCGCGGTCGCGCGGTCGGGCAACGAGGCGAAGCGCGTGTCGATGGGGATGCCGCTCACGCGGACCCGGTCGGCCTCGACGCCCGATGCACGCAGGTGCACGGCGGCCTCCTCGTTGCCGACGTAGTACCGCTTCACGAGCGGCTGCATGTAGAGGCTGTGGATCCAGAAGTCGGTCATGACCTCGACCTGAGGCACGACCAGGTCGCGGCGGCGCGTCGAGAGGATGTCGAGGCCGAGGAAGTGGGTGTGGATCAGGAGCTGCGGTCCGAACTGCGAGATCTGACGCGGCAGGTGGTAGCTCACGAGCCGCGCCAGCCGCGCCCGCAAGCGCGCCTGGACCGTCCGCTGCTCGCGCGGCCTGCGGTCGAGGCGCTTGCCGACCCAGTCCACGAGGTCGGGCGCGGTACGCACCAGGTCGAAGTACGCCTGCCGGTAGAGCCGGCGGAAGGGCGCGGTGGTGTAGTCGAGCAGGTCGATGTGGCGGGCCTCGATGCCCGTCTCCGACAGCGAGGCCTCGAGCGCCCTCGCCGCTGCGACGTGGCCGCTGCCGATCGATGCCGAGATGACGAGCACGCGCGAGGAGGGCACCCACGGAGTCTACCAGCGGCGCCGAGGCGGCGGCAGACCCGCCGCGTGCGCTGGAAGAACGACGCTCACGCTGGTGCGTCGAGCGGGTGGTACGCTCGCCGCCTGGAGGACCGATGCTCCGTCACGTCCCGCTCGCGGCTCTGACCCTTACCCTGACCATCATGCTGGTGGCCTGTGAACCCGACGCCCCACCCCAGCTCCACGACGTCACCGTCACCGGCGTCCTCGACGAGCGCCTGACGTACGTCTACGGGGAGCCGAGGACGTTCGTGCTCGAAGGGACCGAACGGGTCCTGGGGCCCGCCGATCCCGAGGCGCCGCCCGATCCGCTCGCGGTCGCCGGGTCGCTCTCCATCGACGGTGCCCCGGTCCTGCGGACCGACGTGGAGCCGCCCGCCGCGCCGCCGGCGACGGCCCGCCGGATCCCCCTCACCACCGACGTGCAGCTGCGCACGACGCAGGAGACGCGCGCCATCCTCTACTACGACGGCGCCGCCTGGTTCACGTTGGGCCAAGACGACCCGGCTGGGCTCGACACGCGCGTCACCCCGCGGCCCCGCACGCAGCGCCTCCGTGGCTTCGGTCAGCTGACCGTGGCCGAGGCCGACGTGCTCGCCTCGTACCTCGAGGCGCTGGGAGAGCCCCTGGTGGTGAGCATCGCCGCGGAGGCGGCCACGCCGCGCCGCGCCATCGACGGTCTCGCCGAGTACCGCGCGACCGCCTTGCACGTCGAGCTCGGTCTGGAGACCGACGCGAGCGCCTTCCGGCCCGCGCCGCGCACCGTCCAGTGGGAGGTGCTCGCCCGTGGCAGCCAGGCCGTCGGCGTGGACCGGCCGAGCTACCGGTTGGTGGGCGATCCCGCCGAGCTGCTCACGATCTGGAACCAAGCCTACGGGGCGTCGCTCACCGTGCCGCCGCCGCCGGTCGTCGACTTCGCGCGCGAGACGGTGCTCGCGGTGTTCATGGGCACGAGGCCGACGGGCGGGTACGGCATCGACGTGCGCGACGTGACGCTCGAGGGGGCGGATCTCTTCGTGGACCTCGTCCTGGTGGAGCCGGCCGCGGACGCCATGGTCACGCAGGCGCTCACGAGCCCCTGGGTCATCATCAGGGTGTTGCGCGGCGGCGTCTCGGCGGCGTGGTTCCGTGACCCCACGGACGGTCGTCTCTACGCCGTGGCGAGGCGCACCGACTGATCGCACGCCGGAGCGCTCCGGCGTGCCGGCGGCTCAGGTGAGCGAGCTGGGGTCGAACAGGCGCCGGTACTCGTCGACGGCGAAGCGATCCGTCATGCCCGAGAGGTAGTCCAGGACGGCGCGATCGAGCCCGAGCGCCGCGGCCTGGGCGCGCACGTCGGGAGGCAGCATCGCCGGTGTCTCCAGGTACGCGCCGTG
>SKWV01000067.1 GCA_007128755.1 Trueperaceae bacterium | reverse complement strand
CGCCGCGGAAGGAGTCGACGTAGCCGTCGTAGTCCTCGACCACGCCGGCCACCACGGTGAGGACCTCGTCGGCGAGGTCGCGCAGCTCTTCGGGGTCGAGATCGTGCGTCAGGGTGCTGAAGCCCATGAGGTCGACGAAGATGACGCTGACGCGTCGGCGTTCGCGCTCTCCGCTGCTCTGCGCGAGCGGCCTGCCGCACATGCCGCAGAAACGCATGCCACTCACGTTGGCGGAGCCGCATCCGACGCAGCGCATGCTCAGAGTCTACGCCAGGCCGTGACGGCGGCGCGTTCGGTCCGAGTCACGGGCCGGCACGCGCCACGCCGCCTCCGGTCGCCCGTCAGAGCCCGAGGACGGGCGCCGGATCGACGAAGTTCGAGGTCTCGCGGCCGCCTTCACCGACCGCGGTCCGGCGCAGGTAGAACCGCAGCACGTCGGGCGCCACCAAGGAGGAGCCGCCCAGGTAGCCGATCACGGCGCCCGCCGCGACGGAGTCACCGGACTGGACGACCGGCGGCCGCAGGTTGGTGTAGACGGTCGTGAGCGCCGCGTCGTGGCGGATCGCGACCATGTGGCCCTCGTTGGCGCCCAGGTCGGCGATCGAGATCACCACGCCGCCGCGCACCGCGCGGACCGCGGCGCCCTCCTCGGAGGCGCGCAGCACCACGAAGGAGTTGTTCTCGGTGTTGAACCGCACCGTCACGACGGACGAATCGAGCGGCGACACGTACCCCGCCGCGGGCGACGGCGCGGGATCGCGGAGGTTGTCGATGCGCGCGCGCGTCGCGTCCGCCTCCGTCTCGAGCGCCGTGGAGCGCTGCCGGTCCTGCACGAACCGCTGCGCCTCCTCGCGCAGGCGTCGCTCCTCGGCCTCGAGCCGGGCGATCTCGCGGGCGAGGGCGGTGTCGAGCTGGCGCAACTGCGTCTCGAGCGCGTTCTGTGCCTCGAGCAGCGAGCGCTCCTGCGCCCGCTGCCCCGCCTGCGTCGACTCGAGCTGCGCGATGATCGTCGCGAGCTCCACCCGCGTGCCCTCGAGCGCCAGCGCGTTGCGCTCGAGCTCCGCCTGCCCCTCGCGCAGCGTCGCGATCTGCGTCTCGAGCAGCGTCCGTTCGCCCTCGAGCTCCCCGATCACCGTGTCGAGCTCGGTCACGACCGCCACGTCCTGCTCGGTGAGCAGCCCGATGAAGTGCTGCTTGACGCGCAGGTCGTGGAAGGAGTCGGCGCGCCCGAGCACGCTCCCCATGCGGCCCGCGCGCGTGCGGTGGAGGTTCACCAGCAGCGCTTGGACGCGCTCCTGCATGAGCGCGAGGTCGTCCTCGAGGAGCGCGACGCGCGCGGCGGTGGCGTCGCGCTCACCCTCGGTCGTGGCGATGGTCGCGAGCAGCTCGCTGCGGCGCCGCTCCAGGTCGCGCAACTGCTCGCCCACGCGGTCGCGCTCGGCCACGCGCCTCCGCAGCTCGGTGTCGGTGGCCCCGAGCTCGCGCGTGATCGCGGCGATCTCGTCTTGGCGCCGCTCCAGGAGGCGCTGCCCGGCGGCGAGCTCGCCCTCGAGCCGCTGCTGCTCGCTGCGGTCGACCTGCGCGTGCACCGCTACCGGGCCGTAGGCGGCCGGCGTCAGCAGCACGGCGGCCAGGAGCATGGCGACGACCCGCCGGCCCGCGCGCCCGGAGGCGGGACGGCCCGCCCTCATGCCGACTCGCGCACGTGCTGCGAGACGGAGATGGCGCTCCCCACCAGCCCGACCATGAGCGCCAGGGCCGTGAGCAGGACCGCGACCTGCCCCAGCAGCAGCGGGTCGCGGACGAACGGGACGAAGGGGAGTTGCTCGGTCAGGCGAGCGACCACGAACTGGTAGCCGGGGATGGCGAGCCCGAGCGTGATGACGGCGCTGAACAGGCCCAGCAGGAAGCCCTCGATCAGGAACGGCGCCCGGATGAACGAGCGCGTCGCCCCCACCAGGCGCTGCACCTCGATCTCGTCCTCGCGCGCCGTGATCGCCGCGCGGATCGAGTTGACGATGGCGAAGAGCGCCGACGAGAGCAGCACCACGATGAGGATCGAGCCGACCACGCGCAGCGCCTCGGCGATCGCCAGGAACGTCTCCACCGCCTCCGAACCGTCCTCGACCTCGGCCACGCCCGGGAGCTGCTCGAGGCGCGTGCGCACCGCCGTCGTCTGCGAGGGATCGAGCAGCCGCATCTCGAGCGTGTCCTGGAGCGGGTTGGCGACGAGCTGCGCGGCGGTGGCGAGGCTCGGGATGTCGGTGACGAGCGCCGCTAGGTTGCGGTCCTTGCCGACGAACTCGGAGCGCGCCACCTCGGGCCAGCCGCGCACCGTCTCGAGCAGTCGCGGGACGTCGGCGCCGTCGCGCAGGAAGACCGTCACCTCGAGCTCGCCCTGCAGCGTGGCGAGGACCTGGTTGAGGTTGAGGCTGAGCAGGCTGAAGCCCGCGAGGATGGTGAGCGACAGCGTCATGGTGGTGATCGTCGCGACGCTCGCGACCCAGTTGCCCCTGATGGCGCGCATCGCTTGCCCGAGCGCGTACATCAGGCCTCCAGGTAGGCGGTGATCACCGCGTCGGTCATCTCCTCGGTACTGGCCTCGCCGCCCAGGTCGCGCGTCAGGGGCCCGCGCTCCAGCACACGGTCCACGGCGCCCTGCAGGCGGGCCGCGGTCTCGTGCTCCTTCAGGTGGTCGAGCATCATGCAGCTCGTGACGATCGTGGCGAGCGGGTTGGCGACGCCGCGTCCGGCGATGTCGGGGGCCGAGCCGTGGACCGGCTCGAACACCGCCTGGGCGTCGCCCAGGTTCGCCGACGGCGCCAGGCCGAGCCCGCCGACGAGCCCCGCCATGAGGTCGGAGAGGATGTCGCCGAACAGGTTGGTGGTCACGAGCACGTCGAAGGACTCCGGTTCGCGCACGAGCTTCATGGCGCAGGCGTCGACGATGATGTCGTGCGCCGTGACGTCGGGGTACTCGCGCCGGATCACGTCCATGACGGTGTCGAGGAAGAGCCCGGAGGTGAGGGGCAGCACGTTGGCCTTGTGCACCACGTGCACGACGCCGCGGCGGGCGCGCGCCTGCTCGGCCGCGACGCGCGCGATGCGCTCCGACGACGACCGGCTGATCTTGACGTCGGCGATCGCGATGTCGCCGTAGCGACGCTCGACCTCGACGTAGAGGCCCTCGGTGTTCTCGCGCACCATCATCATGTCGACCCCCTGGAAGCAGCCGGGCACGGGGCGCGTCTTCGCCGGCCGGAGGTTGGCGTAGAGATCGAGCGTGCGGCGGATGTAGCGGATCGCGCCGGCGAAGCCCGCCACCTTGGCGCTCGGCGAGGTGAAGGCCCCGGCGAGCGTGGCATCGGCGTCGCGGACCGCGTTCAGGGTGGCGGTCGGCACCGAGGTCCCGAGCCGCTCGAAGGTCGACCAACCTGCGTCGGCCGTGATGAAGGTGATGGGAAGGCCCGTCGCCTCGAGCACCCGGCGCGTGGCCGGGATCACTTCGAGGCCGATGCCGTCACCGGGGATGAGACAGATCTTGTGCATGGGCGAGCACTCCTCAGCAGCGCAACGCTACCACGCTGCCGAGCGCCCCTCGGAGGTGCACCGGGCCCGTGGATGTGGCATGCTGGAAGCCGGTGAAACGCGGTAATCGGGCGAAGGGCGTCAGGTGTCGCGTGCTCGGCCACACCGAGGAGACGAGCGTGGGGAAGGCATGAACGCCCTACAGGGCCGCCTCGCGGACGGGGTGCTCGGTAACCTCGT
>SKWV01000324.1 GCA_007128755.1 Trueperaceae bacterium | reverse complement strand
TCGGCGTCCTCGTCGCGTTCGTCGGTGGGGCGGAGGGAGCCCTCGAGCGCCGCGTCCTCGTCCCGACGCACCGCCTCGGGCTGCTCTTCCTCGCGCTCGTCCTCGCGCAGGCGGTCGGGATCGACATCGCGTTCGGCCATGTCGCCCGCGCGATCCTCGGCGGCCGGGCGCTCGCGCAGGTTCTCCAAGAAGCGCTCGACGGCCTCGCCCTCGCTCGCCTCGCTCGACGGGGCGTCGGGACCTTCGCCGGCGTCGCGCCCGGGATCGAAGGGCGGTGATCCGGCCTCCGGCTCCTCGGTCAGGTCTTCTTCGCTCTCCTGGTCGGCGTCGGCGTCCACGTCGGTCTGCGGGGCCGTGACGGGCGGGGGAGAGGGCTGCGGGGGCGGGGTCCCGGTGCCGCCGGCGCCCCCGAGCCCGGCCAGGCCGCCGAGACTGCCCACCACGGCGGCGATGAGCCACACGGCCACGGCCGTCGCCGCGAGGGGGAGCCACCACGGCGAGCGTGGCGGTGGCGCCACGCCGCGGATGGTGAGGCGCGCCTGCACGGCCGCCTCGGCCAAGAGGCCGTAGGGATCGGCGCGACCGTCGTGTTCCACGTGCGTCTGGTACGCGAGGCCGGCCTCTCGGCCGATCCAGCCGAACGCGCGCGTCACCGGAGGCCGCGCCGGGACGGCCGCGCCGACGACCGCCGCGAGCGCCATGGCGGCTCCGTGCAGGGTGAAGTCGACGCCGATCACCCACGCCACCAGCGAGACGATTAGGGCCGCCGCGGCGGCGCGCGTCGCACGGAGATCGAGCGTGTAGCGCCGCGCCAGCCGGAGATGGAGGTCGGGGCGCCAGATGGTCGTGCGGTCGGTCGTCGTCATGCCGATGCCTCTCCGGGGCCCTTGCGCCACCTGAAGGATCCCCACGCCAACGCCGCCGCCGCCAGCACCACCATCGCGACGGCGTACCGGCCCGAGACGTGGAGTGACGCCGTGAGCGGGTTGAACACGGTCCAGCCGAGGCGGAGATCGAGCATCAGGAAGCCCACGAGCACGCCCGGTACCAGGAGCGGCAGCATCGCCCCGAGGCGGAGCCGATTGGCGATCGTCCCGAGTCCGACCCCCAACATGAAGTACGCCATCGGCGCGATGGCGATGCCCACGAGGGACCACCACAGCGGCGTGGCGGGGTAGGTGGCCGCGTACGCGGCGATCTCGAGCGGCAGGACGAGCAGGGCGATGAGGGCGACCGCCACGGCCGTCGCGACGCTGCGGTGGCCGCTCTCACGGACGGCGCTCGCACCGAAGCCCAGCGCCAGCAGCGCGAGGATCACACCGCGCGTCTGGGCGAACGCGTACCAGGACTCGTTGATGCTGCGCGGCGTCCCCGGCCAGACAGTCACCAGCGTCACCACGAGCGCCGCGAACACCAGCGTCGCCACCTGCGTGACGTCGCTCGCGCGCAGGCGAGCCTCGACGGCAGCGATGAACCCCTGCATCAGTCGCTCCGCTCCGCGAGCCCCAGCGCGTCGATCCGGCGTGGCTGAGGCGCGAGGGTGACGAACCACGTCGTCCCGTCGCTGGCGATCGCGGTGCCGGCCGGGACGACGTCGAGCAGCGCTCGGGCCGTCGCCGAGGGCGGCAGCGGGTCGCGCGCGATGCCCGCGGCGACGGCACCCGGCGCGAGGGCGCCGTAGGTGGGGCCGTCCTTGACCTGCACCTGCGTGAGCGTCCGCGGGCCGTCGTTCACGAGCGCGCCCTCGGCGTCCCAGCGCAGCCAGGCATCGGTCGCGCGCGGCCGCTCGAGGAGCTGCTGGCCACGCCAGCGCGCCAGCGACACCATCGTGCCGTCGGGGCCAGTCGACAACGGGATCGCCATGATCGGCCGTGCCGGTGCGTCGATGCGCACGTCGGCCGCGGGCAGGCTCACGACGTCGTGCAGCCGCCAGCGTTGGCCGATCCCGCCGCCACCGCCGATCACCACGTCGCGGGTGACCTGGAGCGTCGCGTCGGCGGGGCGAAGCGCCGTCCAGGCCACCAGGCTCGCGGCCACGGCCAGCGCGCCGGCCGCGACGATGCCGGGCGTGCCGCCGAAGCGGAGGACGATGAGGACCGAGAGCGCGTAGCCGGCGGCGGCGAAGAGGAGCGTGATGCTCGGCACGCTCGTGGGGATCTGCAGGCGATCGACGGCCGCGAAGGCGCTGACGGTCGCGGCGTGATCGGTGCGGGCCGCCTCGAGCACCGCCGGTCCCGGCTCGAGCGCGTCCTGCTGCACGATCCAACCCGCGCCGACGCGCCGCCAGGCGAGCGGGTCCGAGGGCGCCAGCGCCGAGAGCGTCGGCGCCTCGGCCGCGACGTCGCTGAGCACCACCACCGCGCCGGCCGTGGCGGCCGAGACGAGCGCGCCCGGCCTCGGCAGGTCGCCGTCGCCGGCGACGACGACGCTGCGCACGCCGTCGTAGGCGGCGCTCCTCGACACCAGCCGCTCGGCGGTGACGTCCACCACCCGCGCTCCGTCACCGAGTCGGGATCGCCACGGGCCCGGGGAGTGCGTCACGACCAGGTCGAGAGGTCGGCGGTCGGCGTCGGCGCGCGGCACGCTGCCGCTGGCGAGCGTGATCCCGCCAGCGCGCGCCGTCCACGCGAGGGAGCGCCAGGTCGGCACGAAGACCTCGTCGTCGAACACCGAGAGGCCGCTGCCGCCGCGCACGGTGGCGCGATAGACGAGCGGTATGCTCCCCTCGCGCAGGCTGCCCTGGTCGATCACGATCTCCAGCTCCACGGGTCCGACGTCGCGCAGGGTGAGCCGCAGCGGGTTCCAGGCGTCGGCGACGAGGGTCCCACCGAACCCCAACTCGAGTGCCGCCAGCCGGGGCGCCTGCGCGACGGCGCTCCCCAGGAGCCACGCCGCCGCGACCACGACGACGAGGCGCGTCGCGGCGTTGAGGGTCGGCGCCGGCGTCCGGCACGAGTGTGCTCGCATGCCACAGGATAGCCGGGAGCATCGCCGGTGCGGGTCGTGGGGAACGCCGGCGGCCATGACCGCCCGCGGCTCACGGCGTCAGGGGCGCCACACGATGGCCGACACCACGTCGCGGTTGCTGCGGCGGTTGAGGACGCGGCCTCCCGCCATCAGGGTGGTGCTCCCGCCGGAGTCGAGCCGGAGCGCGTCGCTGGCGCCGAGACGCTGGAACAGCGCGACCAGGTCGAGGGCGATCATCGCCTCGGCCGCCACGAGCAGCACGGTGCCGTCGGGCCGAACGCCCATGGCCGCCTGCTGCGTGAGCCCGTCGAGGATGCGCTGACCCTCGGCGAACGACTCGAGCTCCGGCTGCAGGGCCGGGCGGCCGTCCTTGAGCAGGAGCGGGCCGGCTTCCACCGCGTAGCGCGGGCCCGCGAAGGCGTCGGGCGCCACGCGGTAGGTGTACTCGACCACGTCGCCTTCGTCCGCGAGCGCGAGCGGCCGGTTGTCGCCGGGGTAGACCACGGCGATCGCGCCGGCCGGGAGCCTCACGGGCCCGACGCGGTTGTCGAGCACATCGCCGTCGGCGCCCAGCACCAGGACGCCCTGACGGGCGCTGCCGGCCCAGCCGCTGGTCGTGATGACCGCGAGCCCCTCGCTGCCGGGGGCGCCGCTGAGCGCGGCGACGTGGCCGTTCACGCGGACCGTGTACGACACGGTGACGCGGTCGATGGCGGGCGGGCCCGATCCGAAGGCCACGCTCGCCCGGTTGCGCGACGGCAGCGAGAGCACGCCCCCGTCGACGACGAGGTAGCCGATCGCCTCGCG
>SKWV01000331.1 GCA_007128755.1 Trueperaceae bacterium | reverse complement strand
CGAACGGGTCGGTGAGCTCCGGCGGCGCCCGGAAGAACCACTCGTCGAAGAGCTGATCGTACGAACCGTTCTGGTTGACGTCGTGATAGGGCTGCAACCAGGCGGTGGCGAAGCGGACGCCCTCGCGGGCGACGACGAACTCGTTGCCGATCATGAACGCGAGGGGGAAGGAGCCGCTGGTGAGCGGCCGCAGGTCGCGGTCCTCGGGCACGGCCCCCTGGGTCGACAGGCTGAAGGTGCCGCCGACCATGCGCACGGAGGTGATCTCCCGCGCGTTGTCGCCCAGGTCGAGGAAGAGGCCCAGCCGCATCTCCATCGGCAGTTCCACCAGCTCGTCGATGTGCGCCCCACTCACCCGCACGTCCTGCTGCGCCCATGCGAAGGAGGCGAGGAGGACGATCAGTGTCAGGACTAGGGATCGCTGCATAGGTCTCTCCAAGATCGGTCCACCGTAGCATGAGGGCGACAACCCCCCGATGCCGGTCGATTCACGTGTCGTTCACCTTCGGCACCCCCGAGGCGGGTCGTACCCGTCAGCGGAGCACCAGGTGAAGGGAGCACGAGTGCCCACGTGGGTATATCACGCGGCGGGGTGAGCCGGGGTACTGGCCGCGTCGTCCTCGGCGTCGTCTTCGGCGCTCGCGCGCCGAGCGCTCACGTGCCGTACCCCTGGGGGTGGGAGCGGTGCCACGCCCACGCGCTCCGGACGATCTCCTCGAGCGCCGGGTGGCGCGGCTCCCAGCCGAGCTCGCGCCGCGCCGCGGAGGCGTCGGCGACGAGCGTCGGCGGGTCCCCGGCCCGGCGTCCCTCGGTCACGGTGGGGATCTCGGCGCCCGTGACGTCCCGGACGGCGGCGATGACCTCGGCCACGCTCGCGCCTGCGCCGTTGCCGAGGTTGTAGGCCTTGGCCTTGCCGGGCTCGAGCGCCTCCAAGGCGCGGACGTGCGCGTCGGCGAGGTCGAGGACGTGGATGTAGTCGCGGACCGCGGTGCCGTCGCGGGTGGGGTAGTCGTCGCCGAAGACGCGCACGTGATCGCGCTGCCCCAGGGCCACCTGCAGGACGAGGGGGATGAGGTGGGTCTCGGGCCGGTGGTCCTCGCCGCGCTCGGCGCTGGCGCCGGCGGCGTTGAAGTAGCGCAGCGAGACCGCCGCCAAGCCGGTGGTGCGCGCGAGCCACGTCATGGTGCGCTCGATCTGGAGCTTGGTCTCGCCGTAGACGCTCTCGGGAGCGAGCGGCGCGTCCTCGCGGATGGGCGTCGTGGCCGGGGTGCCGTAGAGCGCCGCCGTCGACGAGAACACGATCCGCTCCACGCCGTGCTCGGCGAGCGCGCGCAGCAGGGCGAGGCTGGTGACGGTGTTGCTGGCGAAGTAGCGATGGGGATCGCTCATCGACTCGCCTACCAGCGACGCTGCCGCGAAGTGCAGGATCGCCTCGACGCGGTGCTCGCGCACCACGCGGCCGATGAGGTCTCCGTCGCCGATGTCGCCCCGGACGAAGGCGGCCGCCTCGTGCACGGCGGCGCGGTGCCCCATGCGCAGGTCGTCGACCACGACCACGTGATGCCCCGCCTCGACGAGCGTCTCGACCGTGATCGAGCCCACGTAGCCGGCCCCGCCGGTGACCAGGAGTCGCATGCGCCGATGCTACCAGCGGCCGCTCGCGCGCGCGGTGCGCCGGACCTCGCCGGTGATGCCATACTGAGGCACACGGGAGGTACGCCCTCATGACGCAACCCAACACCGAACCCGCCTACACGCGCAACACGCCCTCGGCGGCTGGCCAGATCTGGTTCGACGGGCGCATCGTTCCGCACGAGCAGGCCGTCGTCTCGGTCCTGACGCACGCCATGCACTACGGCACCAGCGTCTTCGAGGGGATCCGCGCCTACGCGACCGATCGCGGCGCGGCCGTCTTCCGCCTGCGCGAGCACGCCCAGCGGCTGAACGACTCCGCCAAGATCATCGGCATGCGCTCCCCCTTCACGGTGGAGCAGATCGAGCAGGCCATCGTCGAGACGGTCCGGGTCAACGGCCACACGAGCTGCTACATCCGTCCCCTGCTCTGGTACGGCTCGGAGTCGCTCGGCGTCGACCCGCGCAAGAACACCGTCCACGGCATGGTCGCGACGCTGCCCTGGGGCACGTACCTGGGCGACGAGGCGGTGCGCAAGGGCGCGCGGCTGATGACGTCCTCGTGGCGGCGCTCGCCCGGCGACGTGATGCCGACGAAGGCGAAGGCCGGCGGCAACTACATCAACTCGGTGCTCGCGCGCGTCGAGGCGGGCGAGAACGGCTTCGACGAGGCGCTCCTGCTCGACAAGGAGGGGTTCGTCGCCGAGGGCTCGGGCGAGAACATCTTCGTCCTGCGCGGCGACGTGCTCTACCCGATCGCGCACTCGGTCAACCTGCGCGGCATCACGCGCGACAGCGTGATCAAGCTCGCGACCTGGATGGGCGTCGAGGTGCGGCCGACGATGGCCACGCGCGACGAGCTCTACACGGCCGACGAGGTCTTCATGGTCGGCACCGCGGCCGAGGTCACGCCCATCGCTTCGATCGACCGCCGCCCCATCGGCAGCGGTGCGGCGGGCCCGTTCTCGCTCAAGATGCGCGAGACGTACCTGGACGCCGTGTCGGGCAAGCTGCCGGATTTCGACGATTGGCTCACGTACGTCGACGGCTGATCGGGTGGTGCGGCCCGTGAGCGCGTACGTCCCGCGCCGGCTCGTGCCGCTCGCGCTGCGTGAGGTGGGCGGCTGGCGGCTCAAGGTCACGCAGGTGCTGGCGCCCGGGCGCGCCGCCGACGCGGAGCTCGTCGAGGCCGCGGTGGCGGCCGCCGGCGAGGTGCTGCCGACGCCCGCCGTCACGCCGCTGCACCACGGCGTCGGCATCGTGATCGTGCACCAGGGGACGCGCTACGACTTCGTGCTGGTCGGGTACTGGACGCACGAGACGGAGCTGCGCTACGAGACGTTCATGCGCGCCTCGACCGAGAGCACCCGGCTCGAGGGGCTGACGGCGGGCGAGCTCGCGACGGACGTGTGGGACCTGCGGGTCCTGGCGTTCGAGCGTGACGCCTGGCTGGAGCACGTGCTGCGCCCGAGCGCGCGCGGGGGCGACGCGGCGGACGACTGGGAGACGCGGCTGCGTGCCTACCTCGGTGCGCGGCTCGAGGCGACGCTCTGAGGAACGCCCGCGACGGCGTCAGGATGCCGTGCTACGCGCGTCAGAGGGTCGTAAGCCGACCTCTCCTAGCCTTGCGCCATGCAGGCCTTCCTCTCCTCCATCGTCTCCCGCCTGACCGCGCCACGAGCCTCCGCCGGCGCCGATCTCCGGTACCTGAGCGCGGCGGCGAGCCACGCCGCGACGGCGACCGCGGCGAGCGCGCCCGCGGTCTTCGAGCCGATCACGGACGACGACCTGCCGCTCTTCGGCCGCGCCCCGGCCGAACCCGACGGCGTGCGCGTGGTGCCCTACCGTCCCACGACGCCGTGGCCCGCCGGTCGCCTCGTCCACCCGCGCGTCTACGACCCGTTCCGGGCGTTCCCGCGGCGGGCGACGTTCCTGGCCGAGCTGATCCACCCGCGCGACCCCCGCGATTGAGCGCGTGCTCGTCAGTACTGCCCGAGCAGGCCGCGCCCCACGGCGCGACGCTCCGCCAGCCGGTAGGCGAGCAGGCCGAGCGTGAAGTACACGAGCGCGTTCACGGCCAGCGAGCCCCAGTCGCGTAGGCCGAAGTCGCCGAACCCGGCACCGTCGATCATCGCCGCGCGCACCATGTCGAT
>SKWV01000052.1 GCA_007128755.1 Trueperaceae bacterium | reverse complement strand
GGGTGCGCGACGAGCTCGTCGGGCGTCAGCACCAGGCCGACACCGTGCTCGTCGGCCTTCGCGGCCGCGCGGAGGGCGTCGATGTCGGCGACGGCGACCACCTCGAAGCCGTCGAACGCCGAGAGGGACCGTAGGTAGGCGCCGCTGATGGTGCCACACCCGATGATGCCGATGCGTGTGTTCACGGTCGGTGCTCCTTCGTGGCGTCGTCGACCTCGGCCTCGACGGCCGAGGCGCTCGCCTCTCGGCCATGATGCCTCACGACGTCCCTCCACGCCTACGGACGTGTGTCGCCCCGCGCGTCGTAGCGGCGTTGTCGCCGCCCCGTGTACCCGCGAGGCCCTGCGCACCTGGCGCCCGAGCGCCGTCCGTGGCAGCCTAGGGCATGAAGCCTGCCGATGAGCGTTCGATGGGGTCGCCGGTGCGCTCCGACGCCCGTACGCGTGAGGCCGTGGCGCGACTCCTTCGACGCGACATCGAGGCGCTGACGCGGCGCGAAGACCGGCGGCCCGGCGGGGTCGGCCACGCCGAGGCACGCAGCTACCTGGCGCGGCGCCTCGCCGAGCTGGCGCTGCCGAGTTACGCCGGTGAGGGCTACCTGGCGCCCTACGGCGCGGATGGGCTCAACGTCCTGGCCGCCATCCACGGGTCCGACCGACACCGGCGCCCGGTGGTGCTGGCCACGAACTACGACGGCGCGCGTGGCTCGCCGGGAGCGGGCGCGAACGCCGCCTCGGTCGCGATCATCCTGGCCGTCGCGCCGCGCCTGCAGGCGGCCACCCTCGATCGCGGCGTCGTGCTGGCGCTGCTCGACGACGTGGCGCCACCGCGGCACCGCGACGGTGCGACGGGCGCGACCGTCCTGTTGACCGATCAGCGCCGTCACGACGTCAAGGCCGCGGTCGTCCTCGACCGGCTCGGCCACCGCAGCGACGAGGCCGCGGCACCCACGGTCTTCGTGACCGGGGCGGAGACCGACGCGCGGCTGCCGAGCGTCCTGACGGGTGTCACGAACGACTGCTTCCGGCTGGTGCCCGTCCATCGTCGGCGCCGCAAGGACGTCGCCGTCTCCGCCCCCTTCGTGGCGGCGGGCGTCCCCTACCTCGAGCTCTGCGGCGGCCATTGGTCCGGGCACGGCAGCAAGGACGACACCCTCGAGCGGCTCGACGTCTCCTTGCTGGTCGATCTGGTGGACACGGTGGAGACGCTGGTGCGTCGCCTCGACCAGGTCCGGCTGCCGGGACCCTACGAGGGGTACGACAGCAGCGCGTTCGAAGGCGAGGCCGTCGCCGACGCGAGGCGCAGGGCGTCGCTGATGCCGTGAGCGTCCGTCAGGCGCGCTGACCGTCGCCGGAGCGCTCGACGGGCGAGCCCCACGCCGCCACCGAGGGACGATGCGAGAAGACGAGCACCTGGCGGTCGGCCGCCAGCGCCGTGAGCGCCTCGCGGACGCGTGCCAGCCGGTCGGCGTCCCAGTGGAGGAAGGGGTCGTCGAAGACCAGCGGCAACGCGACGTCGTCGCCCACCAAGTCGGCGACGGCGAGCCGGAGCGAGAGCGCCAGCTGATCGCGCGCGCCCTGCGAGAGCTGCGCCGGCACGGCGACGTCACCGCTCGGTTCGCGAACGGAGGCGGCGAACTCGTCGCCGAGCACGACCCGTCGGCCGGCGACACCGGCGAAGCGCGCGAGGTAGGCGCTGGCTCGCTCTTCGAGTCGCTGGCGGTGATCGCGGCGGAAGTCCTCGACCGCGGCCGTGAGCTCGCGGTAGGCGAGCGTCAAGGCCAGGATCTCCTCGCGCAGGCGCGCCGCGGCGGCCTCGGCGTCCTCGATCGCGAGGCTGGTCGCGGCGAGGTTGACGACCGCCGCGCCCTGCGAGCGCGCCAGTGCCCGCTGCGCCTCGAGCACGGCGTCGTTCGCTCGGCGCTCGGCGTCGGTGGCGGCCGATGCCGCGGCCTCGACGCTGCGGAAGCGCTCCTCGACCGCGGCGTCGGAATCGAGATCGACGCTCGGGAGATCGGGATGCGCCCGCACCAGGTCCTGCCATGCGGTCAGCGCGGCACCAGCCGCCACCGCGGCGGCCTGAGCCGCCTGCTCCAGGTCGGCGACGCCGTCGGCGCCGTACGCTGCCAAATGCGCCCGCAGCTCGCGCCGCTGCGCCGCTGCCTCTTCACCGGCCCGCCGGCGTTCGTCCCAACCCTGGCGCAGCATCTGCGGGTCCCACGGCGCCGCGACCCCGACCCGGGCGTCGTCGTCGAGGCCTTGCAACGCGCTGCCCAGGATCTCGTCGTCGCCGATCAGGCCGTCGTCGTCGTCGTCATCGCCCTCGGTGGCGTCGCCTTCGTCGGGGCCGGTGGCGAGCCGCCCCCACAACCACGACAGCGCCGCGGTGGCCTGGGCCTCGTCACGCGCGACCTGGGCCAGCGCCTGCCGGGCTCGTTCCAGGGCCGCCTCGGCGTCGGCGATGCGCTCGTCCCAGCGGGTGCGGGCGGACAGGCGGTCGCGCTCCGCCTCGACCCGCTCGTCGCGCGAGCGGTCGTGCTCGTCGGCGGCACCCTGCCAATGGTCCCAGGTGGCCTCCGACACGCGCTCGAGCCACGCGGCGAGCTCGAGGAGCGTGACGCTGTCGCCGGCTTCGTCGAGGTCCACGTCGACGACGCCCTGGAACGCCGCGAGCCGCGCCAGTTCGACGACGGTCTCGCCGGCGGTCGCCGCGGTGGCGGTGTCGAGCTCCTCGATCGGCGCCTCGGTGAGGTACCCCACCTGGGCGAGGACGGCCTCTCGTTCGCGCTCGACACGCGGCGCCAGCAGCTTCCAGCGCGCGTAGGCTTCGCCGGGGTCGACGTCCTCGGGCAGCGCCGCGAGGAGCGGTGCGACCGCGTCGCGGAACATGATGCCGTTCGCCTCCGCGGCGGCGGCGTCGTCGCGGGCCGCCTCGAGCGCGGAGGCGTCGTCCTCGACCTGGTCGCGCTGCGCCTCGTAGGCCTCGCGCTGCCGCAGGAGCTGCCGCAGCGCCTCGTCCTCGTCCTCGATGCCCCGTTCCGCCAGCGCCCGACGCGCCGGGCCCGTCTCGTCGCCGCGGGGCACGAGCGCCGCGGCCGCGGTGGCCATGATGCCGGCGCCGACAAGGGCGCTCCACGCCGGTGGCGTCGTCGTCACCAGGTCGACGGCCAGGGGCACGCCGAACCAGCCGGCCACGCCCCCGGCGAGCGCGGCCGCGAAGCGCCACGGCCACGGGTCGCGGCGCGCCTCCCACGCGGCGTCGAACGCCTGCAGCGCCTCGACGTCGTCCTCGTCCAGGGAACGTACGGGCGCGAAGGCGGCCTCGTGGCGTCGCATGCGCTCGAGGAGCTCGTCGCGGCGCGTCCGCGTGCGCACGATCTCCTCGGCGAGCACCCGCCCGCGGGGCGCGTACTCCTCGAGCAGCTCCCGCGTGGGGTCGTCCAGGTCGGCGAACACGTCGATCGGCTCGAACTCCTCCTGTGCCTCGAGGAGTCGGTCGCGGCCGGCGGTCACGGTGCGCACTTGTCGCGTCAGGGCGGTCGCGGCGCGGCGCATGCGCCGGATCGCGTCGCCGGCGGGAACACCGAGGGCGTCCCAGGAGCGCGGCGCCGTGTACGGGTCGATCGCGTCCTCTTCCTCGTCGGCGACGTGCTCGGCCTCCTCGAGCGCCGCGAGGGACGCTTCGGCCTCGCGCCGCCGGGCCTCGAGCTCCTCCTCGGCCTCGGCGACGCGCGCCTCGGCCTCGGCCAGGCGCCGCCTGGCGAGGGCGAACGCCTCGAGGTGCGCATCCGTGTCG
>SKWV01000275.1 GCA_007128755.1 Trueperaceae bacterium | reverse complement strand
GGATGCCGGCGACGCGCCCGGCGACCTCGGCCGGGGCGCGCACCTTCACGAGCACGGTGCCGTCCAGCGCCTTGCCGGCGCGCACGCGCACCACCTCGAGGTCGCCGAGCGCCGCGCCGTCGGCGTCGACGGCGCTCACCCTGTCGCCGGCCTGGACGAACGCCCCGAACTCGGTGGGGATCGTCACGATCGGCTGCGCGGCGTCCTTGCGGCCGTCGACCAGGGTGATGGCCAGCCCGGGGCAGATGCGGACGCAGCGCTCGCAGCCGATGCAGGCGCCGAGGGCTCCGTCACCCAGGTAGGTGGGGACGCCGCGGATGTCGCCAGGGTCGATGTGGATCAGCTCCTGGGGGCAGACGGAGGTGCAGGGGTTGCAGGGGATCTCCTGATCGCAGTGGAACACCGGATACACCGCGGCGCGGGGGGCGGGAACGGCGGCCTCGCGGAGCGCGCCGGGCTTCGACCTGAGCAGCTCCGCCGTCCGGAGCCAGTCGGCGGGTACCTCTCCGACGTCGGCGCCGTGCGCGCGCGCGATCTCGAGCCCGCGGATGCGTCCGGCGAAGATGGCGGCGGACGCCTCGGCGATCTGATCGGCGTCGCCTGCCGTGTAGACGCGCAGCCCGGCGTCGCGCGCCTTGTGCGTGAAGTCGTCGACCGGATCGAGCCCGACCGCGATCAACACGCTGTCGCAGGCGTACGAGCGCTCGCTGCCCGGCACCGGCGTCCCGCTCGCGTCGAGCCGCGCGATCGTCACCGCCGAGACTTCATCCTCCCCATCGGCGCTCACGACCGTGTGGGACGTGTGGATGGGGACGCCGAGGCGCTCGAGCTTCTGCCGGTGCACACGGTACCCGCCGCATTCCGGCAGCGCCTCGGCCAGGCCGACCACGGCGATGCCCGCCTGGATCGCGTGGTAGGCGGTGATGAGGCCCACGTTGCCGCCACCGACGACGAACAGCCGGTCGGAGGTGCGCACGAGGTCGCGGTTGAGGAGCGTCTGGAAGGCGCCCGCGCCGTAGACGCCGGGCAGGGTATTGCCCGGGAAGGCCAGCGCCTTCTCGCGAGCACCCGCCGCCACCAGCAGCACTTCGGGCTTCACCAGGGCGTACGTGTCGCCGCCCCGCACGATCCCGACCCAGCCGTCGCTGAAGACGGCGAGCGCGGTGCTCGACAACCACACCGTCGTGCTCGGGTGCGCCCGGGCCTCCTCCTCGAGGCGCGCGGCGATGTCGATGCCGCGCGTGCCGGCGAAGACCGCGTCGATGGAGCCGAAGAAGCGGTGGGTCTGGAGCACCAGCTTGCCGCCGAGACGATCCTTGTCGTCGATGAGCAGCGTCTCGATCCCCTGCCGGCCCAAGAGCGCGGCGGCCGACAACCCCGCCGGACCGCCCCCGATCACGAGCACCGGCACCTCGAGGCGCTCGACGTCGCCGAACGACGGGACGCGGTCGCGCTCCGGCAACACGGGCAGGCCCTCGAGCGGCTCGACCTGCATCCCGGCACGAACGCTCGTCATGCACGCCTTGACCGGGCGGCCGTCGGCCAGCACCAGGCACTGTGCGCACTGCCCGTTCGCGCAGTAGATGCCCTGCGGGCTGCCGTCGACGTGATGCCGACCGAAGGTCTTGACGCCGTGCGCCATCAACGCCGACGACACGACCTCACCGACGACCGCCGTCATCGCGGCACCGCGCCACGAGAACGCCACATCGTCACGCTGGTCGACGACCAGGATCGGGTGCGCTTCGACACGACGTGTCATCACGGCTCCTCTACCGGCCCGTCCTCGAACTGTAGCAACGACCGCGAGGACGTTCCGGGACGCCCGCCCCGCCACCGACCGGCCTCCCGGGGTGGGACCAGCGCCCGCGCCTCAGCCCGTAGGATGGTACGGACGTGCAAGCACGCTACGAAGCCCGTGTCGTCGACGATCGGCGACCGCCGCCCATGGGCACCTCGAGGAGGATTCCCGATGTCAGAACACGAACCGCGCACGACGGGTCAGCAGTTCGGGCGCCGTTCCTGGGCCGAACCCTGGAAGATCAAGATGGTCGAACCGCTCGCCGTCACGACGCGCGAGCAACGTGAGGCGGCGCTGGAGGGCGCTGGGTACAACACCTTCTTGTTGCGCTCGGAAGACGTCTACATCGACCTGCTCACCGACAGCGGGACCAGCGCCATGAGCGACCGCCAATGGGCGGGCATGATGCTGGGCGACGAGGCCTACGCCGGCAGCCGCAACTTCTACGCGCTCGAGCGCGCCGTCTTCGAGCACTACGGCTACCAGCACCTGATCCCCACGCACCAGGGGCGCGGCGCCGAGCACCTGCTCTCCCGCGTCGCCATCCGGCCCGGTCAGTGGGTACCCGGCAACATGTACTTCACCACCACCCGGCTCCACCAGGAGCTCGCCGGCGCGACGTTCGAGGACGTCATCATCGACGAGGCGCACGACCCGGCCGACCTCCACCCCTTCAAGGGCAACGTCGACCTCGCCAAGCTGCGCGCGCTCTTCGAGCGCGTGGGCCCCGAGAACGTCGCGTACGTGAGCCTGGCGGGCACCGTCAACATGGCGGGCGGTCAGCCCGTGAGCATGGCCAACGCACGCGACGTGCACGCGCTGGCCCAGGAGCACGGCGTGAAGGTCTACCTCGACGCGACGCGCATGGTCGAGAACGCGCTCTTCATCCAGGAGCGCGAGGACGGCTACGCCGACCGCTCGATCGCCGAGATCCTGCTCGAGTTCTGCAGCCACACCGACGGCGGCTGGATCAGCGCCAAGAAGGACAGCCTCGTCAACATCGGCGGCTGGCTCGCCGTGAACGATCAGGAGCTCTTCGAGGAGCTGCGCAACCAGGTCGTGATCTTCGAGGGCCTGCACACCTACGGCGGCCTCGCGGGGCGCGACATGGAAGCGATGGCGATCGGCACCCGCGAATCGGTGCAAGACGAGCACGTCCGGGCACGGGTAGGGCAGGTGCGCTACTTGGGCGAGCTCCTCTCCTCCTGGGACATCCCGATGGTGCAGCCGATCGGCGGTCACGCCATCTTCCTCGACGCGCGGCGCTTCTACGAGCACCTGCCACAAGACCGCTTCCCGGCCCAGACGCTGGCCGCCGAGCTCTACCTCGACTCCGGCATCCGCTCGATGGAGCGCGGCATCGTGAGCGCCGGTCGCGACGCGGCCGGCGAGCACAAGCGCCCCAAGCTCGAGCTCACGCGCCTCACCATCCCGCGACGCGTCTACACACAAGCCCACATGGACGTGACCGCCGAGGCGGTCAAGGCCGTCTGGGACGCGCGCGAGCAGGCCCGCGGCTTGACGATGACGTACGAGCCGAAGTACCTCAGGTTCTTCCAGGCGCGGTTCGAGCCGCTGTGAACGATAGGCTGTTCGACGACGAGCTCGATGACTGACGCACCGCGCCTTCCCGATCCCCCGCGCCCCTTCCACCTGATGGCGAAGCCCACCGGCGCCATCTGCAACCTCGACTGCGCGTACTGCTACTTCCTGTCGAAGGAACTGCTCTTCCCCGGGAGCCGCTTCCGGATGGCGCGCGACACGCTCGAGCGCTACGTCGAGCAGTACCTCTCGGCGCAACCGCCGGGCGAGGTCACGTTCGCCTGGCAGGGCGGCGAGCCGACGCTGCTCGGCCTCCCCTTCTTCGAGCTGGCGGTCGAGCTCCAGCGGCAGCACTGCCCGCCCGGACGCCGCATCGTCAACACCATCCAGACGAACGGCACCAAGCTCGACGACGACTGGTGCCGCTTCTTCCGCCAGAACGAGTTCCTGGTCG
>SKWV01000088.1 GCA_007128755.1 Trueperaceae bacterium | reverse complement strand
GACGCGCCGTCCGCGCCGTCGATCCAGCCGAGGATGAGGTCCTGCCAGTAGACGAGGTGCCATAGCTCCTCGTAGATGCTGTGGGGGGCGCGGTGCGGGCGTGCGCCGAAGCTCGAGGCGTCGATGTCCTCGAGGACGTGTGCCATCTCCGCGTGGGCGCCGCGGCCGGTGAGCAACGTAGCCAGGGTGTTCATGCCACCACGCTAGCAGGGGCCGCCGGCGAGCCCTGCATCAGCGCTCCTGGTACTGGAGCTCGTACAGCTTGCGGTAGTACCCGCCATCGTGCTTGAGCAGCTCGAAGTGGTTGCCCTGCTCGATCAGCTTGCCCTTGTGCATCACCATGATCCGGTCGACGTCCTGGATGGTCGAGAGCCGGTGGGCGATCACGATGCTGGTGCGTCCCTGCATCAGCTTCTTGAGGGCGTCCTGGATGAGCTCCTCCGTCTCGGTGTCGACGTTCGCGGTCGCCTCGTCGAGCACCAGGAGGATGTCGGGGTTCTGCACGAGGGCGCGCGCGAAGGCGATCAGCTGCTTCTGCCCGGTCGAGAACCCCGCGCCACGCTCGCGGACGGGCGTGTCGTACCCCATCGGCAACCGCATGATGAAGTCGTGGGCGTTCACGAACGTGGCGGCCTCGATCATCTGCTCGTCCGGGATGGACGCCTCACCGAGCGTGATGTTGGAGCGGATGGTGCCGCTGAACAGGAACGGGTCTTGCAGGACGATGCCCACGTGCCGCCGGAGGTCGATCTGGCGGTAGTCGCGGACGTCGACGCCGTCGATCTTCACGCTGCCGCGCTGGACGTCGTAGAAGCGGCTCACGAGGCTGATGATCGTGGTCTTGCCGGCGCCCGTGTGGCCGACGAAGGCGACCGATTCGCCCGGCGCGATCGTGAAGTCGACGCCGCGCAGCACCCAGTCCTCGTCGTCGTACGCGAAGTGCACGTCCTCGAAGCGGACCTCGCCGCGGAAGCGCTCCTCGAACTCGAGCGTGTGCTCCTTGTCGGTCACGCCTTCCGGGGTGTCGATGAGGCTGAAGATCCGTTCCGCCGAGGCCATCGCCGACTGCAGGATGTTGAAGCGCTCGGAGAGCTCCTGGAGCGGCCGGAAGAACATCTGCGTGTACTGCAGGAACGCGATCAGCACGCCGATCGTGATCGCCTCCGAGATGCCCGGGCCGACGAGCTGGTACGCGGCGAAGTAGAGCAGCAACGCGGTGGCGATGGCGCCGAAGAAGTTGACGCTCGGCCAGAAGAGGCTGAACCAGCGCACCTGCTCGACGTAGGCGTCGAGGAGGTTCAAGTTGAGCTCGTCGAAGCGCTTGGCGTTGCGGTGCTCGCGGTTGAACAGCTGCACCGTCTTCATGCCCGAGAGGTTCTCCGCCAGGTAGGCGTTCGAGCGGCTGGTGCGGAGCCTGACGGCGCGGAAGGCGTCGCGGATGCGCCGCCGGAGGTAGTTGAGCGTGAAGAACAGCAGCGGCATCACGACCAGCGCCACGAGCGCCAGCTGCCAGTTGATGGTGAACATGTAGATCGCCAGGCCGATGATCAGGCCGACGTCCGCGATCAGCCCGACCACGCCGTCGGTCATGGCCGTCTGGATCGCCTCGACGTCGCTCGTGATCCGGGTGATGAGCCGCCCGACCGGCGTGCGATCGAAGAAGCCGAGGTGGAGCCGCTGGATCTTGCCGAAGGTGTCGCGCCGCAGATCGTAGATCACGTGCTGCCCGATCCAGGCGACCATGTAGGTGTAGCCGTAGCGCAGGAAGAAGTTGAGGATCCGCAGCCCCAGGTACGCCAGGACGATGATGAACAGGCCGTCGAGGCGTTCGTCGACGGTCAGGCCCGCCCAGGGCATGTTCGCCGCGACGATGTAGCGGTCGACGGCCATGGCGATGAGGCTCGGGAAGGCGGGCACGATCGCGGAGTACAGGACCAGCAACGTGACGGCGATCGTGAGCTGCAGCTTGTAGGGGCGGAGGTAGGCGAGCAGCCGGCGGGCGAGGCCGCTGTCGAGGGCCACGTCCATGGGCTGGCCGTCCTCGTCGAACTTGCCCTCCTCGCGCAGCGCCGCGCGCCGCTCCTTGCGCCGCGCCCGGAACTCGGCCTTGGCGTCTCCGATCGTGTAGGTGGGGTCGTACATGCCGCCGACGTCGCCGCCGCCGACCCCCGTGCCGCGCTTCGCGTCGTCCATCACGCGGCCTCCAGATCTTCCTCGAGCTGCTGGCGCCGCGCCATGTCGGCGTACCAGCCGTCGTGCACGACGAGCTCGTCGTGGCTCCCCGACTCGGTCAGGCGCCCGTCGTCGATCACGAACACGTGATCGCAGTGCTCGAAGGCGCTGAGCCGGTGGGCGATCACCAACGTGGTGCGGCCGCGCTGCACCTCCTGCAACCCCCGCAGGATCGCGGCCTCGGTCTGCGTGTCGACGGCCGAGAGCGCATCATCGAACACGAGGATGGCGGGGTCGCGGATGATCGCGCGAGCGATGGCGGTGCGCTGCCGCTGGCCGCCGGAGAGGGTGACGCCGCGCTCGCCGAGCGGGGTGTCGAGGCCGAGCGGGAAGTCGTCGACGTCGCTGGTGAGCTGCGCCAGACGCGCCACCTCGAGCACCCGCGCCCGCCGGCCCTCCTCGTCGTCGGTCTCGGGGATGCCGTAGGCGATGTTCTCGGCGATGGAGTCGCTGAACAGGAACGGCTCCTGCGGCACCAGGCCGATGTAGCGCCGCAGCACCCGCACTGGGTAGCGCCGGATGGGCACGCCGTCGATCAGGATCTCGCCCTCGTCCGGATCGAGCAGCCGCGCGATGAGGTTCACGATGAGCGTCTTGCCGGCGCCGGTCCTCCCGGTGATGCCGACCGAGTCGCCCGCCCGCACGCGGAAGCTCATGCCGTCCAAGACCTTCTGCCCGTCGAGCGTGAGGGTGACGTCCTTGAACTCGATGTCGCCGCGGATCGACTGCAGGGAGTGATCGGTCTTCTCGTCGTCCTGGATCCGCGCCTGCGCGTCGAGGATCGAGCGGAGCCGGTGCCACGAGGTCGATCCGCGCTGCAGCATGTTGGCGATCCAGCCGAGCGCGATGAGCGGCCACTGGATGCCCTCGAACAGGAACACGAAGGCGGTGAACTCGCCGATGGTGAGCGCGGAGCCGACCCCCAGCACCGAGCGGCCCCCCACGAGCAGCAGCAGCGAGATGGCGATGCCGAACAGCAGCTCCATGAGCGGGAAGAGCGGGCCGTCGACCTTCGTCAGCCGCAGGTTGCGGCGGATGAACTCGTCGTTCAGGGTCTTGAAGTTCTCGAGCTCACGGTGCTCGATCCCGAAGCCCTTCACCACGCGGATGCCGGAGAAGTTCTCCTGCGCCATCGACGAGACGTTGGAGAACTGCTCCTGCACCTGCTCGTAGCGCCGGTGGATGATGCGCAGCAGCACGAAGAAGCTGATCGTGATCACCGGCACGACGGTCAGCGTGAGCAGCGTGAGGCCGACGTCGAGCATCACCATCCGATAGAGGGTGAAGCCGAGCATGAGGGCGGTGAACACGCCCTGGAAGATGCCGACCCCCACGAGCATGCGCACCGCATTGAGGTCGGCGGTGAGCCGCGCCATCAGGTCGCCGACGCGGTGGTTGTCGAAGTAGTCGGCGTCGAGGCGCGTGAAGTGCCGGAAGAGGTCGCGCCGGATGTCGAACTGGATCTCCCAGGAGGCGTTGAGCGTCGTGCGGCGCGCGACGATCATGGCGCTGGCCGTGATGAGCATCAGGCCGGCGATGGCGCCCATGAACCACCACACGCTGGTCATCG
>SKWV01000180.1 GCA_007128755.1 Trueperaceae bacterium | reverse complement strand
GAGGCCACTGAGCGCTGTCCAGTGCGGGACCGGGTCGGCCGGCGACTGCGGCGCCGGGCTCATCGACGCGGCCGCCGCGCTGGCGATGCTGCAGAGCGGAGACATCCCCAATCCGGGTGGCGCGGCCCTGATCATCAGCCCCAACCCGCTCGACTTCGGCAGGAGCGTCGACGAGCTGGCGATCTCCTTGACGAACACCACCGCCGCGAGCGTGACCTGGCAGATCTTCGACTGGCGCGAGAGTGCCGAGAACCCGGGCATCTTGCCGGACGATGCGCTCTACCTTCCTGTAGGTACCTCGCAGAGCGGCGTGGTTGCCGCGGGATCCACGGCGCAGACGGGATTGGGGATCGACCGGACGAAGGTCACCGCCGACGGCGCGTACCAGCTCGAGCTCCTGTTCGACGTCGGCGGCGGGGCGGAGCAGTCGATCGTCGTGCGCTTCAGCGTCGGCGCGGCGACGATCGCGGAGCCCGAAGGGGCGATGATCGTGGGAGCCTTCATCATCGACGACGACGGCGAGCTGGTCCTGAGCGGGTTCCAGGAGGCGGGGAGCTTCTTCTCCGCGTACGGCTTCGAGGTCTTGTCGGGGGACAACCTCGTGATCGCGTGGTCCGACGTCAACGCCAACGACGACATCGACGAAGGCGACTTCCTCGGCATCTACCGCGATGTGGTGCCGGTCGGGGCCGGTCAGAACGTCACGGGCATCGACTTCGCGCTGGAGCGAGTCATCGGGATCGGCGCGTCCGTCGCGCCGCCCACGGGCCTGTCATTGAGTCTCGACGACTGGGAGCGGTTGGTCGATCGGCTGATCGATCGCCGCTGAACTCGCTGGCGGCGAGGGAGGTCGAAGGAGACGTCGCCGGCGCGTTCTACGCGCTCCTCACGCGCCGGCACGCTTCCTGGCGGTGAGCGTGTCTGGTCGTCGAAGTGACCTGCGCGACCGGCCTCGAGCGGGCCTCACCGTGAGGCTCGGCGCGACGTGTCGGCGCGTGTCGACTCACGAGTAAGCGTTGCCGGGCCGTGGCGCGTTGACAATCCACTTCAGCATCAACTACACTCCTCAGAACGAAGACATAAAGACCCATTACTCATCTATACGACGGTCGTCGTTCGGAGGAGGAGTTCAGGTGATGACGCAAGCGACGGGGTACGCGATCACGGCCTTGGGGCACATCGCGGCGTCGAACGGGCGACCGATGCTGATCAAGGACATCGCGGAGGAGACGCGTCTCCCGCACCCGTACCTCGCCAAGATCATCCACACGCTCTCGCGCCGTGGGCTCGTCATCACCCGCCGCGGCGTCGGCGGGGGCGTGGTGCTGGCCCGTCAGGCCGAGACGATCACGCTCCACGACGTCGCGAGCGCGCTCGACGACCCCGTGCTGGAGGAGCGGTGCATGCTCGGCAACGCCGCTTGTAGCGACGACCGGGCGTGCCCGGCGCACGCGTTCTGGAGCCAGCACCGTCAGGAGCAGATCGACTTCCTGCGTCAGCGCACCCTCGCCGACGTGGCCGCGTTCGAGGAGCGGCAGCGCCAGCGGAGTGCGGCGTGAAGGGGCGTCCGGCGGCCGCATGCCGGCGGCTGGGGGGAGTGGCTGCTGGACCGCACAAGGTGACAAGCGCATCGGGAACTCGCCAATGCGTGCACGGTGAGGCGTCGTCGCTCGGGCAGCGAGCCCGGCGGGCGCCCGACCCACGAGGAGGACCGCATGAGCCGCCGGCGAACCCCTTCACGAGCCGAGGCGCCAGACGCCTCTGAGGTCATCTCCTCGCGCGAGCACTACGAGCGGCTCGCGGCCGAGGCCGACGCCCACCTGGATCGCCTGGCCGCCAAGGCGCCGGTCAACCGCGTCACGCTCGAGGAGCGCCTGGCGCGCAGCGGGATCTCGCGTCGCGAGTTCCTGAAGATGACGGCCGTGATGACCGCCACCATGATGCTGCCGTCGATCTTCGACCTGCGCGTCGCGCGCGCGGCCGAGCTCGCCACGCGCCTGCCCGTGATCTGGCAGGAGCTGCAGTCGTGCACCGGCAACAGCATGGCGCTCATCCGCAACGCCAACCCGGGCGTCGAGGAGCTCATCCTCGACCTGATCAGCCTCGAGTACTCCGAGGTCCTGATGGCACCGTCGGGACAGGCGGCCGAGGACGTGCTCGAGGCCGCGATCGACCGGTTCGACGGGCAGTACATCGCCGTGTTCGAAGGCTCCGTGCCCATCGGCGATGCCGGCAACTTCCTCACGATCGGGCCAGCCGGCGAGACGGGCGCGGAGAAGGTCGAGCACATCGCTCGGCACGCCGCCGCCGTCATCAACGTCGGCACCTGCGCCGCGTACGGCGGGATCCCCGCGGCGCGCCCCAACCCGACCACGGCGCTCGGCATCGGCGACTTCCTCGCCAGCCGCCGCGTGAACAAGCCCGTCATCAACCTGCCCGCCTGTCCCGTCTCGAGCACCAACCTCGTCGGCACGATCCTCGAGTACGCCATGTTCGGCCGCCTCCCGTCGCTCGACGCCTACGGTCGGCCGCTCTGGGCCTACCGCAACCGCATCCACGACAAGTGCGAGCGCCGCGGGCACTTCGACGCCGGCGAGTTCGTCGAGGGTTGGACCGACATCACCGGTCTCAAGAACGGCCTGTGCCTCTTCAAGGTCGGCTGCAAGGGCCCGATGGCGTTCAACAACTGCGGCGTCGTGCGCTACAACGAGGGCGTCTCCTGGCCCATCATGTCGGGCCACGGCTGCATCGGCTGCAGCGAGCCCGGCTTCTGGGACACCATGACGCCCTTCGAGGTCCCCCTCGCGGGCCGCGTCTACCGGACGCCCTTCGGCACCGACACGGACGCCGACACCATCGGCAAGGTGGCGCTGGGCGTCACCGCGGTCGGCATCGCCGCCCACGCCGGCGCGACCGCCCTCAAGTCCGCCAGCGAGCGGCGCACCACGGATCGGGAGGAGTGAGTCGTGGCCACGAAACACGTCATCGACCCCATCACGCGCATCGAGGGGCACCTGCGCATCGAGATCGAAGTCGACGACGCCGGCAACGTCGAGGAGGCGTACTCCTCGAGCACCGCCTTCCGTGGCTTCGAGGCGATCATGAAGGGTCGCGATCCGCGTGACGTGGGCATGTTCGCCCAGCGCATCTGCGGCGTGTGCACCTTCCACCACTACGAGCGCGGCGTCGAGGCGACCGAGCATGCGTACGGCGCCACCATCCCGCCCAACGCGCGGCTCCTGCGCAACCTCATCTGGGCGGCGCAGCTCGTCAACGACCACGCGACGCACTTCTACCAGCTGCACTCCATGGACTGGTGGGACGTCATCAGCGCCCTGGGCGCCGATCCGGTGCGGGCCACCGCGGTCGCGCACGAGTACCACGACGCGCCCTACAACGCCTCCGAGAGCCACTACCGCCGCGTGCTCGACCGTCTCACCACCTTCGCGCAGAGCGGCCAGTTGGGGCCATTCGCGGGAGGCTACTGGGGGCACCCGGGCTACAAGCTCTCTCCCGAAGAGAACCTCGTCCTCGCCTCGCACTACCTCGACAACCTGGCCGTGCAGCGCCTCAGCGCCCAGGCCGTCGCCGTCTTCGGCGGCAAGAACCCACACCCGCAGAGCCTGGTGGTCGGCGGCATCACCTCGGCCCGCGACGGGCTCGACGCCCACCGCATCGCGCAGTACCAGTTCCTCATGCAGAAGTCGATGGACTTCGTCGAGCGCGCCTACCTGCCCGACGTCGAGTTGCTCGGCCGCCGCTACGCCGACGAGGCCCTCGCCGGGCACGGCGGAGGCCTGCGCAACTACATGAGCTTCGGCGCCATGTCGCTGAACGAGGGGCCGTGGGAGCGTCGTACGTTCTTCCTGCCGGCCGGGCTCGTGCAGGACCGCGACCTCGCCACCGTGCACGACGTCGACCCCATGAAGATCGGGGAAGAGGTCGCGCACGCCTGGTACACCTACGCCGGTGGCGCCACCTCGCTCCACCCGCTGCGCGGCGAGACGACGCCCGCGTACGAGGGCCTCGAGGCCGACGGCTCCCTCAAGACGAGCGGCGGCTACAGCTGGGTGAAGGCTCCCCGCTACGACGGCACGCCCGTCGAGGTGGGCCCGCTGGCGCGGTTCATCGTCGCTTACGCCGCCGGCGACGCGAGCGTCCGGGGCATCATGGACGCCTTCACGGAGAAGCTCGACGTGCCGTTCGAGTACTGGTACTCCACCGTCGGCCGCACCGTCGCTCGGGCGCTCGAGACCAAGGTCGTCGGCGACGCTGTCCCGGCGATGCTCGGCGAGCTCACGAGGAACGTCGCCGGCGGCGACGACCGCTTCTTCAACCGCTACACCGCGCGCGACGGCGATGGCTGGGCCATGGCCGAGGCGCCGCGCGGCTCGCTCAGCCACTGGCTGACCATCCGCAACGGCGCCGTCGACAACTACCAGGCGATCGTGCCGTCGACCTGGAACGCGAGCCCCAAGGACGGCCGCGACGCCCGTGGCGCTTACGAGGCGTCGCTGGTCGGGCAGCCGATGGCCGACCCCACGCAGCCGCTCGAGGTCGTGCGCACCATCCACTCCTTCGACCCCTGCCTCGCCTGTGCGGTGCACGTGCTCAACCGTGACGGGCAGGAGATCGCCCGGCACGAAGTGGAGGTGTGACCGTGGGGGTCCGTCCGGCACCCCCAGCCGCGTTGAACGCCGTCAAGCTCGAGCGCCCTGGCCGCCCGACGATGATCGTCTACGTCTTCGGCCGCTACGTCCGCATCGCCCACTGGCTGCGCAACGGGCTCCTCGTGTGGCTCGTCGGCAGTGGCATCTACCTCGGCAACCCGTTCCTCGTCGCCAGCCCGATGGGGGAGACGTCGTCGACCTTCCTGCTCGCGCAGGTCCGCGGCTGGCACGTCGTCGCGGGGTGGCTGCTGCTCGCCCTGACGATCGCGCGCCTCTACCAGTTCCTGTTCGTGACGTCGAGCGGCAAGCTCGGCCTCGGCGCCGAGGTGCGGATGGGCACGATCCTGTTCAACTGGAGGGCGTGGCGAGACCAGCTCGGCTACTACCTGTTGCTCCGGCGCGACCACCCGCACTTCGTCTACAGCAACTACGGGCCGCTGCAGTACCTGGTCTACCTGGTGCTCTACCTCTCGCTGGCCGCCATCAGCGTCACCGGGATCATCCTCGCCGCGCCGTACCTCTCGGGCGGCTTGGCGGCGTTCGGCGCCAGCGTGATGCGGCCCATCGAGGTCGCGATGGGTGGGCTCGCCAACGTCCGGGCCGTGCACCGGTTCACCATGTGGTGGTTCGTGGTGTTCACCGTCATCCACATCTACATGGCGGTGTGGAACAGCCTGCGCTCCGGCAACATGCTGATCGAGGGCATGGTCTCGGGCTTCAAGGCGGAGGACATCGGCGTGAAGCGGGCGATCGAGGAACAGACCGCGCCGCCCGCCGACGCCGCGACCCCAGCCGCGCCGGCCGACGGTCGCACGACCGCGCCTGCGCCGACCACCGACGACACGGCCGCGACGACCGAGGGGCTGCTGCCCGGCGAAGAGGGTCCCACCGGGCCCGCGACGTGAACCCCTCGCGCCCGCTCCTCGTCATCGGCGTCGGCAACGTCTTCTACGGCGACGAAGGAGCGGGCGTGCACCTCGTGCACTACCTGCGCAGCAAGTACGACTTCGGCGACGGCGCCGACGTGATGGACGGCGGCACCCTCGGCTGGGGGCTGCTCAACCTGCTGGCCGAGTACCAGCACGTGGTGCTGGTCGACGCCGTGGCGGCGCCGCCGGGCAAGGTCTACCGCTTCGGACGCGACGACGTCCCCGCGGAGATCGGCTACGGCAAGCTGTCGTCGCACGAGTGGGAGGTCCCCGACCTGCTCACCGCCATGGATCTCTACGGCGACCTGCCGGACGTCACCATCGTGGCGATCGGCGTGGAGCCGCTCGAGTTCTCGACCGGTCACGTCGGCGTGGTGCTGAGCGACACGGTCCGCGGGCGCATGGCGGCGCTCGAGCGCGTGGTGCTGCGCGAGATCACGCGCCTCGGCGTCGTGCCGCGCGTCCTCGACGCCGACCTTCGTCCCGACACCGTCTTCAGCGCGGAGGATATCGTGCTGTGACATGCATGAGTTCAGCCTCGTCGTCCGCATGCTCGACATGGCCGAGGAGGCCGCGCGCGCCCAGGGCGCCGAGCGCATCGACGCCATCCACCTCGAGATAGGCGCCCTCGCCGGCGTCGTGCCGGAGGCGCTCGAGTTCGCCTTCGGCGGCGCCCGCGAAGGCACGATGGCCGAGCAAGCGCGCCTCGAGGTGGCGTACCTCCCGGCCATCGCGTACTGTGCTGCGTGCGAGGGCACGTTCGAGCTCGACAACCGCTTCGGGATCGCCGTCTGCCCCACGTGTGACGAGCCATCGGCCGACCTGCGGCAGGGGCGCGAGCTGCACCTGACGCACCTGGAGGTGACCTGATGGCCGAGACCGTCACGATGCGCGACGTCCGCGTCAGCCCCCACGGCACCGCCGACGCCCACGGCGCGCGGGTGGTGCAGGTCCAGAAGTCGCTCATGAGCCACAACGACGGCGTCGCCGCGGCGAACCGCGAGGCGTTCCGGGGCGTGCTCGTGCTCAACGTCGTCTCGTCGCCCGGCTCCGGGAAGACGGCCCTGCTCGAGCGCACCGTGCGCGACCTGCAGGGCGACCTGGCGCTGGCGGTCGTGGTCGGCGACCTCGAGACCGACAACGACGCGCTGCGCCTGCACGCCGCCGGCGCGCCATCGGTCCAGATCGTCACCGGCACCGTCTGCCACCTCGAGGCCGAGATGGTCGCGCGCGCCGTCGAGGAGCTCGACCTGACGCACCTCGACGTGCTGGTGATCGAGAACGTCGGCAACCTGGTGTGCCCCGCCTCCTGGGACCTCGGCGAGGACCTGCGCGTGACGCTGCTCTCCGTGACCGAAGGCGAGGACAAGCCGCTGAAGTACCCGCGTATCTTCAAGGACGCCGACGCGGTGGTCCTCAACAAGATCGACATCGCGGAGGCGGTCGGGTTCGACCGCGACCGCGCGCTCGCCAACGTCCGCCAGGTCGCGCCGAACGCGCGCGTCTTCGAGCTCTCCGCCCGCACCGGGGCGGGCATGGCGCCCTGGCTGGCCTACCTCCGCGAACGCCGCACGGCCAAGCGGGGCTGAGCGTGACCGCGGAGCACGCGGCCGCGGCGCGCCTCCGACTCCGGGTCACGGGAACCGTCCAAGGCGTGGGCTTCCGGCCCTTCGTCTACCGGCTCGCGCGCGAGCACGCGCTCGTCGGCTGGGTCCGCAACGACGGCGGGGGCGTCACCATCGAGGTCACGGGCGACGACGAGACGCTCGCGCGCTTCGTGCGCGCGCTCGAGGACGAGGCGCCGCCGGCCGCGCGGGTCGACGCCGTCACCGAGCTCGAACGGGGCGCACGTGATCCCGACGCGCTGCTCGGCTTCGTGATCACCGAGAGCGAGGGCGCCAGCGGCGTCACGACCGCCATCTCGCCCGACCTCCCGGTGTGCGACGACTGCCTGCGCGAGGCGCGCGACCCCGCCGATCGGCGCTACCGCTACCCGTTCACCAACTGCACCAACTGCGGCCCGCGCTACTCCATCATCCTGGCACTGCCCTACGACCGGCCGCTCACCACGATGCGCGGCTTCCCCATGTGCGACGCCTGCGAGCGCGAGTATCACGACCCGCTCGACCGACGCTTCCACGCCCAGCCCACCGCCTGCCCCCGCTGCGGGCCGCGACTACGGTTCGTGCGATCGGGCGCCGACGGCGACGCGGCGTGGGACGACGCGGCGCTCGCCGCCACCGCCTTGTCGCTGCGCGCCGGCGAGATCGTCGCCATCAAGGGCCTGGGCGGCTACCACCTGGCCTGCGACGCGCGCGACGAGGGCGCCGTCGCGAGGTTGCGCGAGCGCAAGTTCCGCAAGGAGAAGCCGTTCGCGGTGATGGCGCGCTCGGTGGCGGCCATCGAGCCGTTCGTGGAGGCGAGCGAGCGCGCGCGCGAGCTGCTCTCGGGCGTCGCTCGGCCGATCGTCCTGCTCCCCAAGGGCACCGTGGACCTCCCCGCCGACCTCGCCCCCGACAACGCCTACTTGGGCGTCATGCTGCCGTACACGCCCGTCCACCACCTGCTGTTCGACGACGGCGCGCCCGAGCTCCTGGTGATGACCAGCGCCAACCGCTCGTCCGAACCGATCGCCTACCGCGACGACGAGGCCCTGGAGCGCTTGAGCGCGCTCGCCGACGCCTTCCTCATCGGCGAGCGGCCCATCGCCCGCCGGATCGACGACAGCGTCGCGCAGATCGTGGCGGGCGCCGCCCGCGTCTCGCGGCGCGCGCGCGGGTACGCCCCGGCCGCCGTCATCCGCTCCGAGCGCTTCGACACGCCGCGGCTGGCGCTCGGCGCGGAGCTCAAGAGCAGCGTCACCCTCGCGGTCGGCGGCGCGGCCTACGTCAGCCAGCACCTCGGCGACCTCTCCGACCTCGACGCCTTCACGGCCTTCCAGGAGACGGTGCACGACCTGTGCGCGATGTACCGCGTCGACGCGCGCCGCGTCCCGCTCGTGCACGACCTCCACCCCGCCTACCCCAGCAGCCGCTTCGCCACCCTCTTGGGCGGGCCGCGCCTCGCGGTGCAGCACCACGCCGCCCACGTCGCCAGCGTGCTCGCCGAGCACGGCGCCTGGGACGTGCCGGTGCTGGGCTTCGCGTTCGACGGCGCCGGCCTCGGCGACGACGGCAGCGTGTGGGGCGGGGAGGTGTTCCACGGCTCCCTGGACGGCGGTCTCCGGCGCGTCGCGCACCTGCGCCCGGGCTACCTGCCGGGGGGCGACGCAGCCGCGCGCACCCCCGTCCAGGCGGCCGCCGGTTGGCTCGAGGCCCTCGGCGACGACGTCTGGGAACGCGTGACGCGGCCGCCGTTCGGCCTGCCCCCCGAGCGGCTGAGACTGGCCCGACGGCTCATCGCGACGGGTCTCAACGCACCGCGCACGACGAGCGTCGGGCGGCTGTTCGACACCGTCGCCGCGCTCACCGGCTTCCACCGCACCATGACCTTCGAGGGGCAGGCGGCCATCGCCCTCGAGGCACAGGCGCGCTTCGCCCCTCCCGTCGACCCCTACCCGTGGCCCTTCGACGGGCGCACATGGGACCACGCGCCGCTGCTCGCGGCCGTGTTGGACGACGTCGAGGCGGGCGCCAGCACCCCGGTCGTGGCGCGGCGCTTCCACGAGGCGCTCGCTCAGGGCGTCGTCGACGCGGCGCTCGCCCTGCGCCCCGAGCACCCCTTCGAGGGCGTGGCGCTCTCCGGCGGCGTGTTCCAGAACCTGTTCTTGCTCGACTCCATCGCCGCCCGATTGGACGCCTTGGACATTCGGCACTGGCTTCACACACGCGTTCCGACGAACGATGGGGGCATCTCGCTCGGTCAGCTGGCGCTGGCCACCCGGACCGGAGGTTCGTCATGTGCTTAGGCATCCCGCACCAGGTCGTCGAGGTGCTCGACCGCGACAGTTGCCTGATCCGCCTGGGCGGCGCCACCCAGCATTGCTTCGTGGGCCTGATCGACGAGCTGCACGTCGGCGACTGGGTCGTGGTGCACGCCGGCTTCGCCATCGACAAGATCGCGCCCGACGACGCCCGGGCCAACCTCGAGCTCATCGAGCGCTACCTCGAGCCCGTGGGGAGCGACCCGCTCCCATCGGAGGGCGAGCCCCGTGCCTGAGGTCGCCGCCGCCCGTTCGGCCCTGCCGTACGACCCGGCGACCTACAAGGACCCCGAGCTCGTCGCCCAGCTGCGCGTGCGCATCGCTCGCCTCGCCGACACCATCGCGCGTCCCGTCAAGCTGATGCACATCTGCGGGACGCACGAGCACGAGATCGGCCGCTACGCGCTGCGCGACCTGCTCCCACCGAGCGTGAGCGTCCTCGCGGGGCCCGGTTGTCCGGTGTGCGTCTGCGACAACGAGTACATCAACCTCGCGATCCAGCTGTCGCTCCAGCCCGGCGTGACCGTCGCGTCGTTCGGCGACATGCTCGCGGTCCCCGGCAGCATCCCGCTCGAAGGCGAGCGCCGCGGCGACGTCCGCATGAGCCTGCTCGACGCGCGCGCCCGCGGCGGCGACGTGCGGGCCGTGTACAGCGTGTTCGACGCCAAGAAGATGGCCGAGGCGAACCCCGAGCGCGAGGTCGTCTTCTTCTCGGCCGGCTTCGAGACCACCGTCGTGGCCGTCGCTGCCATGCTGCGCCGCGGCGTCCCCGACAACCTCTCGATCATCGAGGCCAACTACTACACGCCGCCCGCCACCAGCCTGCTGCCCCAGCTCGAGGGGTTCGACATCGAAGGCTTCATCCTCCCCGGCCACGCCGTCACCATCACCGGCCTGCGCGTATACGACCACCTGCCGGCGCTCGGCATCGCCTGCGCCTCCGGCGGCTTCGAACCGGTCGACGTCCTCGCTTCGGTCGCCTCGCTGCTCGAGCAGATCGAGGCCGGCGAGCCGAGCGTGACCAACCCCTACGGTCGCCTGGTGAAGTGGGAGGGGAACGAGCGCGCCAAGGAGGAGCTCCACGAGGTGTTCGAGCTCGCGCCGATGCGCTGGCGCGGCATCGCCGAGATCCCGGCGTCCGGCTACAAGCTGCGGGAGCCATACTGGCACGCCAGCGCCGCACGGCGCTTCGCCGGCCGGCTCGACCCGCTCGCGTTGCAGGGCGCCGAACACCCGAAGGGCTGCCGCTGCGCCGAGGTGACGCTCGGACAGATCAGGCCGAACGAGTGCGGCGTGTTCGGCACCCTGTGCACCCCCGACAGCCCCTACGGGCCCTGCATGGTGAGCCACGAGGGCACCTGCCGCGCGTGGTACGCCTACGGCATGCACAAGGAGTCGCTCCGTGTCGAACTCGTCTGAGGCCACCCTGGCGCCGCCGCGAGGGCGGTCGACGTCACGCTACGACACCGTGCGGCTCGCCCACGGCTCCGGCGGCAAGCTCACGCTGGAGCTGATCGAGGAGCTGTTCGTCGCGACGTTCAGCAACGAGCCGTTGCGCGAGCTCACCGACGCCGCCATCCTCGCCAACCCCGGCGGGCGGATCGCCTTCGCCACAGACTCGCACACCGTCAAGCCCGCGTTCTTCCCTGGAGGGGACATCGGCCGCCTGGCGGTCGCCGGCACGATCAACGACCTCGCGGTCATGGGCGCGCGCCCCGCCTACCTGAGCGCCGCCTTCCTGCTCGAGGAGGGGTACGACATGGAGGAGCTCGAGCGCGTGGTGCGCTCGATGAAGGCGACGGCCGACGAGGCCGGCGTGGCCATCGTCGCGGGCGACACCAAGGTGCTGGAGCGCGGCCACGGCGACGGCATCTTCATCAACACCACCGGCGTCGGCTTCCTCCCCGACCACGTCGAGCTCGGCGTCGCGCACGTGCGCCCAGGCGACAAGGTGCTGGTGAACGGCACGCTCGGCGATCACGGGATCGCGGTCATGTCGCGGCGCGAGGGGCTCGACCTGGCCGTCGAGCTCGTCTCCGACGTCGCGCCGCTCAACGGCCTGATCGACGCGGTCATGCAGGCCGCGCCGGGCGTGCGCTTCATGCGCGACGTGACCCGAGGCGGCCTCGCGGCCGTGGCGAACGAGGTCGTGCTGCGGCAACCCTTCGGGCTGCGGGTGTTCGACGTCGCCGTCCCCGTGCACGAGCTCGTCGAGCAGTACAGCGAGATGCTCGGCATCGATCCCATGCTCTCGGCGAACGAGGGCAAGGTCCTGATCATCGTCGCGCCCGAGCAGGCCGAGGCCGCCCTGGGCGCCATGAAGGCCCACCCACTGGGCCGCGAGGCCGCCATCATCGGCGACATCGTGCGCAAGCCCGAGGGCGTCGCCCTCGTCGAGACCGCGTACGGCAGCCGGCGGGTGCTCGAGATGCCCATCGAAGAGCAGCTGCCGAGGATCTGCTGAGCCGTGCCGCTCAGGCAGCGTGCGTTCATCGAGGCGGCGGTCGCCGAGGTCCGTGACGCCAAGGACCTGGCCCTGCCGCTGCTGATGACGGACGGCGGCGAGCGCCCCTGGACGGCGGCCTCGCTGCGCGGTCTGTGGGAGGGGCGCGAGGCGCTCGATCCGCTCTTGGGGCGAGCCGCCGAGCTCCTGATCGTGTTCGAGTTGCCCTTCCTCGAGGAGGAGGAACGCCTCGAGCGCTCCGGGCGCACGCTCGCGAGCGACATGAGCGCGTTCGAGGTCGCGATGGTGGCGTTCGAGCGCGCCTTCTGGGAGGCCCGGCACGCCGAGCACCTCGCCGATCCGGAGCGCTGGTCGTTCAGCGAGCGCCCCGAGTACGACGTCTGTCGCGAGCATCGGCTCACGAGCGCCGCGGTGCGGCGCGCCATCGCCGAGCACGGCGCCACCACGTTCGACGACGTCGCCCACTACCTCGGCACCGGAGCCAGCTGCGGGGCGTGTCACGTGGGCGTCACGCGGCTGATGGTCGAGGCCCTCCGGCGCGCCAAGGCGAGCGACGCACAGCCGTCGATCGGCCCTGTGTGATCGCCGAGCGTTTGCTCACCCGCCGCCTGCGCGGCCTCCGCTCGCAACAGCTCCGACTCGAACCCCACCGGCCCGGTTACCTCCCGCCGCCCGCCCGGGACGGCGGGTACATGCTCTACGCGCACGTGCCGTTCTGCGAGCTGCTCTGCCCGTACTGCTCGTTCAACCGCTTCCCCTTCCGGCCCGACGCCGCCCAGCGTTACTTCGCCTCGCTGCGCGAGGAGATGCGCATGGTGGCCGATCTCGGCTACCGCTTCTCCTCGATGTACGTCGGCGGCGGCACGCCGACGGTCGTGGTCGACGAGCTCGTCGCCACCATCGACCTCGCGCGCGAGCTCTTCGGCGTGGGCGAGGTGTCGACCGAGACCAACCCCAACCACCTCACCGACGCGGTGCTGGGGCCGCTCGAGGGGCGTGTGCAGCGCCTCTCCGTGGGGGTCCAGAGCCTCGACGACACGCTGCTGCGGCAGATGAAGCGCCACGACAAGTACGGCTCGGCGGCCACGATCCTCGCAGGCCTCGAGGCGGCGCGGGGCCGGCTGCCGACGCTCAACGTCGACATGATCTTCAACCTGCCCTCGCTCACCGACGAGGTGCTGGCGCGCGACCTGCGTCTGCTGATCGAAGGCGGCGCCGATCAGGTGACGTACTACCCGCTCATGGTGTCGCCGTCCGTCGAGGGGCCGCTCGAGCGGGCGCTGGGGCAGGTCGACTACGCGCGTGAGGAGCGCCAGTACCGCATGATCTCGCGCGCCTTCTCCGAGCATGGTCGGCCGACGTCGGCGTGGGCGTTCTCGCGCGGCGACGCCACGCTCATCGACGAGTACATCGTGAGCTACGACGAGTACGTCGGCGTCGGCAGCGGCTCGTTCAGCTACCTGAACGGCGAGATCTACGCCAACACCTTCTCCTTGCGCGCGTACGACGAGGCGATCGCCGCGCGGCGGCTCTCCGTCGACGCACGCATGCCGCTGGACCGCCGCGACCAGCTGCGCTACCGGTTGATGATGAGCCTGTTCGGGCTGCACCTCGACAAGCGCGCCTTCGCCACGGCGAACGGCGTGAGCGT
>SKWV01000355.1 GCA_007128755.1 Trueperaceae bacterium | reverse complement strand
TGCGTCATCGGACGCGCCTCGCCGGTGGCGCCGACGACGCGCCACTCACCGGCGTCGGGAGCGATCTCGAGCACGTGCACCCAGGTCGGTCCGCCGCTCCCCTCGGCACGGAGGCGGCGGTAGGTTACGCCGTGCGCCAACCCTTCGACCGTGTCCGGCGGGCCGACGACGACGGGGCCCCCTTCGCGGACCACGTCGATCACCAGCCGCGTCGGATCGGCCAGCGCGAACACCCGGTAGGCGTAGGCTCCGCCGGCCAACTCGAGCATCGTGCCGTCTGGCTCTTGGCGCACGAGCACCTCGAGGCCGCGGTAGCCATCGATCGCCTCCACGGGGAGAAGGAGCGAGGGCAGGCGCAGGCGCAGCGACGCTCCGTCCTCGATCGATCCCTGGGACGCGAGCGACTCCAGCTCGGTGGCGGCGAGCCCCGGCACGTCGAGCACCACACGGACCTCGGCGTCGCCCGCGAAGCGCACGCGCTCGAGCACGGCGAGATCGAGCCCCAGCGCACGCAGCAACGCCGGTGCGCCGTAGACCTCTCCGTCGACCACCGTCGGCGCCGGGACGTCGAGGTTCGCGAGCCAGCCGAGGCCTTGCACGTAGGTGAGCTCCTGGCCGCCGGCCCGGATGGTGATCGCCCCGTCGCTGATGCTGGCGACGGCGCCGGGTATCCGCACGAGCGGCTCGTCGGCGACGGTCGACCCGGCATGCGCCGCGGCCGAGACCGCGAGCAGCGCCAGCAGGGCCAGAAGCCGGGCGATGGGCGGGCGACGATGCGAACGAACGGAACGAGGGCGAAGTCGCGCGCGGCGCCCGGACGATGCCATGGTAGCGAGTCTCACCCTCCGCGGTTTGAGGAGCATGAGACGGCCACCGGAAGTGGCGTGCCTCACTCCTCGTGCATGAGTTGCATCAGCGGCTCCATGCGGACGCCGCCGCCGAGCATGTGCCCGAGCGCGAGGTGCAGGCGGTGGGCCTCGACGTCGCGGCGGTTGAGCGTGAGGGCTCCGACGGCCATGGCACGCTGCCGGAGCGCGCTGACGCCCTCCGGAGCCAGGTCGACGACCGTGAGGTGCGGCCCGAGCAGCGCGCTGGGGAAGGAGGCGCGCGGGTCCGTGCGGACCACCAGGTCCGCCTGCTCCAACAGCCGCGTGGCGACCGGGTCGTGCGGCACGGTGGCGACCACGTCGGTCGACGCGGCGAGCCGCGGTACCGCCCGCTCGGCCTCGGGGCGCGTGTCGGCGAGGAGCGTGAGGTGCACGACGCCGACGCTGGCGAGCTCGCGCGCCACCGCGCGCGCCTCGATGCCACCCCCGAGGACCACCGCCCGCGCCTCCCGTGGGTCCCACAGCCGTCCTCGCAGCGCCTGGGCGAGCGCGCGGCCGAGGTGGTACTCCGCGACGAGTCCCGCCTGCGTCACCGTGATGGTGTCGGCGGCCTCGACGCCGGCGGCGTCGAGCGACGAGCGGTCGGCACAGCGCTGGGCGTCGCCCTGCGCGGTGGCGTCGAGGACCATCGCGCCCGCGAACTCGAGGGTCCGGAGCGCCGGGATCCAGTCGGCCACGCGTCCCGGTGCGACGACGTGCAGGTGGAACCGGGCTTCGTCGTCGCGGAACGAGCGGAGGAGATGCGAGAGGGAGGGGTCCGAACACACGACCGCGACGAGATGCATGGCGTTCAGTATGCCATGGCGCGGACGTCGTTCCACGATGGCGCTGCGGCGCGTGATACCATGCTGCGGTCTGACGGATGACGTCCCCGACGTGCTTCCGTACCATCCTGCTCCCCGAGGTGACACCCGATGCACGTGGTCCTGCCCGATGGCAAGCGACTCGATCTCCCGGAAGGCGCCACCGGCGCCCAAGTCGCGCAGGCCATCGGCCCCGGCCTCGCGCGCGCCGCGCTCGGCGTCCGGGTCGACGGTCTCGTCCGCGACCTGCTGACGGAGGTGCCCGACGGCGCCACCGTCCAGGTGCTCACCGCCCGCGACGACGAGGTGGTCGTCGACCTGATGCGGCACACGCTGGCCCACGTGCTCGCGCAGGCGGTCAAGGAGCACCTCGTCGCCGAGGGCGCCGAGCCGAGCGACGTGCGCATGGGCATCGGCCCGACGATCGAACACGGCTTCTACTACGACTTCGACCTCCCGCGGAGCCTGACGCCCGAGGACCTGAGCGCGATCGAGGACCGGATGCGCGCCATCATCGCGGCCGATCTGCCGCTGCGCCGCTTCACGCTCCCGCGCGACGAGGCGCTCGATCGTTACCGCGAGCAGGGCGACCCCTACAAGACCGAGCTGATCCAGGACCTGCCCGAGGGCGAGATCATCAGCTTCTACCAGCAGGGCGAAGGCGACGGCGAGCGGGTCGGCTTCACCGACCTCTGCCGCGGCCCGCACGTGCCCCGGACGGGGGTCCTGCCGAGCCACTTCCGACTCACCACGCTCGCCGGCGCCTACTGGCGCGGCGACGAGAAGCGCCCCATGCTGCAGCGCGTGTACGGCGTCGCGTTCACGACGGCCGAGGCGCTCGAGGAGCACCTCTGGCGCACCGAGGAGGCGAAGCGGCGCGACCACCGCAAGCTCGGCGCGGAGCTCGACATCTTCGTGCTCGACGAGGACATCGGCCCCGGGCTGCCGCTGTGGCTGCCGCGCGGCGCCATCATCGTCGAGGAGCTCGAGCGGCTCGCGAAGGAGGTCGAGGAGCGGGGCGGGTATCAGCGCGTGCGCAGCCCGCACCTGTCGAAGGAGCAGCTCTTCCTCAAGAGCGGCCACTTGCCGTACTACGAGCACGACATGTTCCCCGCCATGGTCCTCGACGACGTCAAGTACTACGTCAAGCCCATGAACTGCCCGTTCCACCACAAGATCTACGCCGCGCGGCCGCGCTCCTACCGCGACCTGCCACTGCGCCTCGCCGAGTACGGCACGTGCTACCGCTACGAGGACCACGGCGCGCTCATGGGCCTCCTGCGCGTGCGCAGCATGCAGATGAACGACGCGCACATCTACTGCACGCACGACCAGTTCGAGGACGAGTTCCTGAAGGTGATCGAGCTCTACCTGGCCTACTTCGAGCTGTTCGGCATCGAGTCGTACGTCATGCGCTTCTCGAAGCACGCGCCCGAGGGGCTGGGGCAGAAGTACGTCGACGAGGGCGAGCTCTGGCGCTCCACGGAGGACATGGTCCGGCGCGCGCTCGTGAAGGGGAAGGTCTCGTTCTACGAGGCCGACGACGAGGCCGCGTTCTACGGTCCCAAGATCGACGTGCAGATCAAGAGCGCGATCGGGCGCGAGTTCACGCTCGCGACGAACCAGGTCGACTTCGTGCAGCCGGGCCGCTTCGACCTCGTGTACGTCGACGAGCACGGCGAGCGGCAGACCCCCTTGTGCATCCACCGCGCGCCGCTCTCCACGCACGAGCGCATGGTGGGCTTCCTGATCGAGCACTACGGCGGCGACTTCCCGCTCTGGCTCGCGCCCGAGCAGGCGCGTGTGGTGCCGATCGCCGATCGTCACGTCGGCTACGCGAACGACGTGGCGGGCGCCTTGCGCGACGCGGGTCTGCGGGCCGACGTGGACGCCGGCAACGAGCGCATGAACGCCAAGGTGCGCGCGGCCGAGCTGTACAAGGTGCCGTACATCGTGATCGTAGGGGACAAGGAGGAGACGGCTCGCACCGTCTCGTTCCGCAGCCGCAAGGAGGACGACCGCAAGGGCGTCGACCTCGCCGCGTTCGCCCGGCACCTCGCCGAGCAGGCGGAGACGCGGGCCGCCGCCGTCGCGCCGATCGCCTGAGGGAGCGGCTC
>SKWV01000283.1 GCA_007128755.1 Trueperaceae bacterium | reverse complement strand
TGGCCCGACGCCGAGATCCCGGTGGTGACGCCGGCGTGGGAGATGGTTCGCTGCCCCGCACGCCTCGCCCCCGAGGGGGGCGACGCAGCGTCGCTCATGGCCTTCGAGGAGCGCCAGCGCTACCGCGAGCTCCTCGGCCCCTACCTCGCGCGGCTCCCCGAGCGCGCCGACGCGCTGCTGCTCATGCCGGTCGTCGGTGTCCGGGTGGCGCAGGTCGCCGACACCTACGGCGCCGGGCGCGACGGCGGTCGGCGCCACGAAGGGCAGGACGTCTTCGCGCCCCGCGGCACCCCGGTCGTGGCGGCGACGGCGGGCATCGTGTACGAGATGAGCAGCCGCTTCCGCGGCGGACGGTCGGTCATGGTGCTGGGGCCCGGAGGACGACGCTACTTCTACAGCCACCTCGACGCCTACGCCCCAGCGCTCCGCGAGGGGCAGTGGGTCGAGATCGGGGCGCCCATCGGGTACGTCGGCAACGACGGCAACGCGGCCACCACGCCGCCGCATCTGCACTTCGGCGCGTACGACTTCGACCCGGCGAACTGCCGGTTCCGGGCGTTCGACCCGCTGCCGATGCTCGTGGATCGTCTGCCGTGACGGTGGCGTCGGCGAGGCGGGCCCGGCTCCCTCATACGATGTCGCCATGAGCACCGCACCGGCAGGATCCGAGCGGAACGGGCCGTGGTGGGACGTCGACTTCGGCGGGCTGGCCGACCGCCAGCGCTACAAGCTCCTCGCCGGCCTCGTCGTCCCTCGCCCGATCGCTCTGGTGAGCACCCTGAGCGCGAGTGGCGTGCGCAACGCGGCGCCCTTCAGTTTCTTCAACGTGGTCGCCGACGAGCCGCCGACGCTGGCGCTGGGGATCGGCGGCGCGGGCACGGAGGAGAGGCCGTACAAGGACACGCTGCAGAACATCCTCGACACCGAGGAGTTCGTGGTGAACCTCGTGGACGAGGCCCTGCTGGACGCGATGAACGTCTGCGCGATCGACTTCCCGCCCGGCAGCGACGAGTTCGCCGAGGCAGCCCTCGAGCCGGCGGCATCGCGGCAGGTGGCCGCCCCCCGGATCGCCGCAGCGCCCGTGCACCTGGAGTGTCGTCTCTCCGCGACGGTCCCGCTCGGCGATCGTGGGCGCCTGCTCGTGCTCGGCGAGGTCGTCCACCTGCACGTCCGCGACGGGGTCGTCGATCCCGACACGCTCGACGTCGACCTCGCGGCGCTCGCGCTCATTGGCCGATTGCACGGTCGCGGCTGGTACACCCGCACCGCGGACTGGATCGAGAAACCACGCCTGACGCTGGCAGCGTGGCGAGCACGAGATCGAACCTGAGGCGGCACGGCCCGGGGCGCGAGGCGGCGTGCGCAGCCGACCGGACCGACCGATCGCACTAGAATCGCGTGTGGGCCTCGAGTTCAGCGGCGATCTCTGGTACTGGCGGGGACCGGCCCCGTGGTACTTCATCACCGTGCCTCACGACCACGTCGACGCGCTCCAGGCCGCATCACGGTTCGTGTCCTACGGATGGGGCATGATCCCGGTCCGCGCACGCATCGGCGCCACGTCCTGGCCGACCTCGCTGTTCCCCAAGGACGGCACGTACGTCGTGCCCGTCAAGGCCGCGGTGCGCAGGGCGGAAGGCCTGGAGGAGGGCTCTCGGGTTCGAGTCTGCCTCGAGATCCTGCCGTCATCGGAGGCTTGAGCGGCCGAGGGAACCGCGGCCAGCATGTGACCCGGTGGTGATCACCGTGAGCCGGACCGCGAACGTCGTGGCGCCCGCCGTGAGACACTGTGGTGGACGGCCTGCCGGCCACACGAACGCCTGGAAGCCACGCGGTCGGGGACGCCTCGCGCCCACCTGATCGCGAGCCACCCCACCACGAATGGAGTCCACGTGACGACCGAACCCTCCTGCCCGATGCACGGCTCCTCGCCCGCCGTGACCCCGACCTCGCCGCGCCGGACGAACCGCGACTGGTGGCCGAACCAGCTCGACCTGTCGATCCTCCACCAGCACTCCTCGCTCTCGAACCCGCTGGGCCCGGACTTCGACTACGCGAAGGCGTTCACGTCGCTCGATCTCGCGGCCGTGAAGCGCGACCTCCACGCGCTCATGACGGACTCGCAACCGTGGTGGCCGGCCGACTACGGGCACTACGGGCCGCTCTTCATCCGCATGGCGTGGCACAGCGCCGGCACCTACCGGACTGCCGACGGCCGAGGCGGCGCCTCGTCGGGTGGGCAGCGCTTCGCACCGCTCAACAGCTGGCCCGACAACGCCAACCTCGACAAGGCACGCCGGCTCCTCTGGCCCGTCAAGAAGAAGTACGGCCGCGCGCTCTCGTGGGCCGACCTCATGATCCTGACGGGGAACGTGGCACTCGAGTCGATGGGCTTCAGGACCTTCGGCTTCGCCGGCGGGCGCGCGGACGTCTGGGAGAGCGAACTCGACATCTACTGGGGCAAGGAGGGGGAGTGGCTCGCCGACGATCGCTACTCCGGCGACCGCGACCTCGAGAAGCCGCTCGCCGCGGTCCAGATGGGCCTCATCTACGTCAACCCCGAGGGCCCGAACGGCGAGCCGGACCCGCTGGCCGCCGCCCGCGACATCCGCGAGACCTTCGCACGCATGGCCATGAACGACGAGGAGACGGTCGCCCTCATCGCCGGAGGCCACACCTTCGGCAAGACGCACGGTGCCGCGAGCGCCGAGCACGTCGGCCCCGAACCCGAGGGCGCCGCGATCGAGGAGCAGGGCTTCGGCTGGACGAGCTCCTACGCCAGCGGCGCGGGCGTCGACACCATCACCAGCGGCCTCGAGGGGGCGTGGACCGCGACACCCACCACGTGGGACATGAGTTTCTTCGACACGCTGTTCGGCTACGAGTGGGAGCTCACGAAGAGCCCGGCCGGCGCCTGGCAGTGGACGCCGACCGATCCCGCTGCGGCGACGACCGTGCCCGACGCCCACGACCCCTCGCGCCGGCATGCGCCGATGATGGCGACGACCGACCTCGCCCTGCGCATGGACCCAGCCTACGAGCCGATCTCGCGCCGCTTCCATCAGGACCCCGATGCCTACGCCGACGCGTTCGCCCGCGCCTGGTTCAAGCTCACGCACCGCGACATGGGGCCGCGCGCCCGCTACCTCGGCCCCGATGTGCCGGCCGAGGAGCTCATCTGGCAGGATCCGGTACCGGCCGCGGTGCACGCTCTCGTCGACGATCACGACGTGGCCGCGCTCAAGCACACCATCCTCGCCACCGACCTCACGATCGCCGACCTGGTCTCGACGGCGTTCGCGTCGGCCTCGACGTTCCGCGGCTCCGACAAGCGCGGCGGCGCCAACGGCGCGCGGATCCGCCTCGCGCCGCAGAAGGACTGGGACGTGAATGGGCCCGAACGCCTCGCGCGCGTCCTCGCCGTCCTGGAGGGGATCAAGCGCGACTTCGACGCCGAGCAGACCGGCGGGAAGCGGGTCTCGCTCGCCGATCTGATCGTGCTGGGCGGCTGCGCAGCGGTCGAGGAGGCAGCGCAGCGCGCCGGCCATCACGTGCGGGTCCCCTTCACCCCCGGCCGCACCGACGCGACGCAGGAACAGACGGACGCCGAGAGCTTCTCGGTTCTGGAACCCTTCGCGGACGGCTTCCGGAACTACCAGAGGGGCGCGTCGACGATGTCGCCCGAGGAGATGCTCGTCGACCGCGCGCAGCTCCTCACCCTCACCGCTCCCGAGATGACCGCGCTCGTGGGCGGCCTGCGCGTGCTGGGCGCGAACGTCGACGGGGTGCAACACGGCGTGTTCACCGACCGGCC
>SKWV01000467.1 GCA_007128755.1 Trueperaceae bacterium | reverse complement strand
CGGCGAGGCGCTCCAGCGGCGCCAGCGCGCTGGCCGCGGCGCGCCGGGCGCCGTCGCCGGAGGTGCGCAGCAGCTCGCGCCGGCTCAGCTGCCGTTCGGGCGAGTCGTGATCGAGCCGCTCCCGTTCTTCGAGCCGCACGTCGAGCCGGCGCCCGACGACGTCGGCGAGCAGCTGCGCCCGGCCGATCGTGCTCGCGACCCGCTCGGGCACGCTCGCGTCGCCGACGGTGCAGGTGGCGCACGCACCGCGGGCGAGGAGCAACGAACCGTCGGCTTCGGCCGCGCGCAGCAGGTCGGTGGGGGCGAGCCGGGCGAGGCAGATCACGGAGGAGGCGTCGCCGTCGACGATCGAGCAGCGCATCCTCGCTCTCGCGGGGGCGTCGCCGCGCGCCTCGAGCGCCCCCGAGGGGCACGCGTCGACGCAGATGCCGCAGCCGGTGCAGTCGACCTGGTCGATGACGACGTGGCGCCTGATGGTGATCGCCTCGTGCGGGCAGGCCACGGCGCACGCATCGCACCCCGTGCCTTTGACGGCGAGGCAGCGAGCGGCGTGGTAGTCGGGCGCAACCTCCACCTGCTTGAACAGCCAGCCCAGCACCCGGTCCATCGCGGCCTAGAACCCGTAGAGCTCGGTGCGCTTGGCCGTGAGCTTGGTGTCGTAGAGCGTCGCCGCGAGGTAGCGGTCGAAGGCCTCGAAGTCGATCTGTTGCTTGTTGTCGGACAGCGCGACGGCCGGGTTGGGGTGCACTTCGATCATGATGCCGTCCGCGCCGACCGCCAGGGCGCTCTTGGTGAGCGGCACCAGCAGGTCGCGACGGCCCCCCGAGTGCGTGACGTCGGCGATCACCGGCAGGTGCGTCTCGAGCTTCGCGAGCGCCACGGCGGACACGTCGAGCGTGTTGCGCGTGTAGCGCTCGAAGGTGCGGATGCCGCGCTCGCAGAGGATGACCTGGTCGTTGCCCTCGGCCATCAGGTACTCCGCCGCCATCACCCACTCCTCGATCGTGGCCGAGAGGCCGCGCTTGAGCACGACGGGCTTGCGCGACCGGCCGACGGCCCGGAGCAGCGTGAAGTTCTGCATGTTGCGGGCGCCGACCTGGAGGACGTCGACGTACTCCTCGAAGGCGGCGATGTTCGAGGCGTCCATGATCTCGGACACGAACTGCAGGCCGTGGCGATCGCACGCCTCGCGCCCGATCCGCAGGCCCTCCTCGCCGAGGCCGGAGAAGCTGTAGGGATCGGTGCGCGGCTTGAAGGCGCCGCCGCGGAAGAGCCGGACGCCACGCTCGGCCAGGAGGGAGGCCACCGCTTCGACCTGCTCGCGCGACTCGATCGCGCAGGGGCCGGCGATGAGGACCGGGGCGTACTGGGAGCCGATCGGCACGTCGCCGACGGTCACGACCGTGTCGGCGCTCTGGCTGTGCCGCGACGTCAGGTACTTGACCTTGTCCTGCTGCTCCTCGAGCTGCATGGAGGCCTGGAAGATCTGCTTGAAGAGGCTCTTGACGACGGTGTCGGTGAACGGGCCGCGGTTGGCGTCGGTGAGGGCGTCGAGCATGCGTTGCTCACGGACGGGGTCGTAGTGCGACAGGCCGACCTCCGACTGGACGCGTCCGATGGCCTCGGCGACTTCGGCGCGCTCCGAGAGCAGGCGCAGGAGGTCGAGGTTCAGCGTGTCGATCCTCGCTCGCAGATCGGAGATACGGGCGTCTTCCATGGTTCCTTCCCGCGGCCGCGTGAGCGGGCGGCCGGCACCGTGCGGCGCCCAGTATCGCCCATCTCGACTCCCGCCGCACCCAGCTCGGGCACGGAGGTCTCGGGAGGCGCGCTAGGCGCGTGTGGCGCCCGGCTCCGGCTCGCCGCGTGGCGTGGAGCGCTGGCTGAAGCGCACGACGATGATGGAGATCTCGTACAGGACGACGAGCGGGATGGCGACGAGCGCGAAGTTGAACGGGTCGCCGCTGGGCGACATCGCCGCCGCCAGCACCAGGAGGATGACGAGGGCGTAGCGCCGGGTGCGCACCAGCATGTCGGCGCGCACGAGGCCGATGCGGGCGAGCAGGAAGGCGAGAACCGGCAGCTCGAACATGACGCCGAACACCGCGAGGAGCATGAGGACGTTGCCGATGTAGCGGCCGATCGAGAGCAGGCCCTGGGCCGCGTCACCGAGGAACGACAACAGCACGGGGATGGTGATGGGCAGCACGAGGTAGTACGAGAAGGCCACGCCCGCCGCGAACGCCAGCGCCGTCAGGACGATGAAGGGGACGGCGTAGCGGCGCTCCTCCGGGTAGAGCCCGGGCGCGAGGAAGCCCCACACCTGGGCGACGATCACGGGTGCGGCCAGCACGAGGCCGAAGAACGAGGCGATCTGCATGCTCGCCACGAAGGGTTCGAGGATCGTGAAGTACGTCAGCGTCATGGCGTCGGGCAAGGGCCGTTGCAGCCAATCGAGGACGTCGAACCGGAACACGAACATCACGCCCGACGCCAGCACCCAAGCGCCGACGGCGATGAACACGCGGTTCCGCAGTTCCTCGAGGTGGTCGAAGATGGTCATGGTGGTCGGAGCGCGCAACGCGGGCTACCGGGCGCACCGGTATCCGGTGCGGGCCGGGGCCTCAGACGGGCTTGGTGTCTCCGTCGTCGCGGACGTCGGCTTCGTCGACACGCTCGCCCTCGGTCGCGACGGGGGCAGGCTTCGCGGGACGCTCGCTCGGCGGCCTCGCGGCCGGGCGATCGTCGGCCTCCATGTCGTCCTTGAAGCTCCGCATCTCCTTGCGGAACTCGCGGACCGATTGACCGAGCCCCTTCGCCATCTCCGGCAGGCGGCGCGGGCCGAAGATCAGGAGCACCACGATCAAGATGATCAGGATCTCCCACACACCGAACGGGCCGATACGCATCGTCGAACCTCCGAATCTGCGGCGAGTCTACCAGAGCCCGCGCGCGCGAGAGGGGTCCGGAGACACGCGCCGTTGCGCCGTCTGGCGCGCGTACGGGTGCGTCGATCGCGACGGGGTTCGGGCGGTCGACGGGCGTCTGCGACGCGGGTTTGGTGTCGCGCCGCGTTGTTGACACCCCTCAGACCCCATGCTAATCTTGCCTGCCGGAACGCACGGGGGCGCGCAGGCGTCTGCCATGTGACCGGGGACTTCGGAACGGCGAGCGACCGTGGGATGCCGATGCCACCCTAGCTCAACTGGTAGAGCATCCGATTTGTAATCGGAAGGTTGTCGGTTCGATTCCGATGGGTGGCTCCAGCGTTGTTGTGCGGCGATCGACGGGAGTCGGCAAGGGATCGACGGAGTTGACATGGGTAGGTGCCCGAGTGGTTAAAGGGGACGGACTGTAAATCCGTTGGCGTATGCCTACGCTGGTTCGAATCCAGCCCTACCCACCAGCATCTCCGGTCCCGAGGGTCCGGGTCCTACGGGATCCGGCCACCACGGGCCAGACGGCGAGAGCCGTGACGGGCGGGAGTAGCTCAGTTGGTAGAGCGTCAGCTTCCCAAGCTGAATGTCGAGGGTTCGAATCCCTTCTCCCGCTCCATGCTCCTCTGGAGCGATACTGACGAGGTGTGCGTAGGCTCGTGTAGCTCAGTGGTAGAGCACTCCCTTGGTAAGGGAGAGGTCGACGGTTCAATCCCGTCCACGAGCTCCAACTGCACCTCACCACGACGCTCACGCGCCGGTTCCTACCCGGAGCCGGCGACGTCAGGTGGCGAGCGCGACACGCGCACGAAAGGACCCCCCGATGGCGAAAGCAACGTTTCAGCGGACGAAGCCTCATGTGAATGTGGGGACGATTGGGCATGTTGATCATG
>SKWV01000387.1 GCA_007128755.1 Trueperaceae bacterium | reverse complement strand
TGGGGCGGCGCGCGGGGCGGCGCGCGGGGTGGCGCCCCCCACCGGCACGCGCCCGCCACCGCCGCTCGCACGTCAGGCGCTCCTCACGAGGGTTGGTACACTCCGCTGTGTTCCCGCGGTTGGCTCGGTACGTGCTCAGAGAGGCATCCGGTCTGTACCTGGTGGGGATCGCGGGCCTCTGCCTGCTGCTCTCCATCGACTTCCTCACGGTGCTCGCCCGCTTCCTGGTCGAGCAGGGCGCCACGGCGGCCGCCGTCGGTCGCCTGCTCGCGTTCAAGGCGCCGTGGTTCCTCCATCTCACGCTGCCCATCGCGGTCGTCTTCGCGGTCCTGTTGGCCTCCGGGCGGCTCGCCAAGGACGCGGAGCTGCGCGCCGCCTACGCCGGCGGCGTGCCTCCGCTGCGCCTGCTCTGGCCCATCGTCGCGGCGGGCGCGCTGGTGTCGGGCGTCGCGGTCGTCAACAACGGCTGGCTCGAGCCGGTGGGCGAGGCCGCCTACCAGGCCGAGATCCAGTCCTTCCTCTACGCGCGTCCCCCCGCCGCGACGCAGACGGACGCCGCCTTCTTGGTCCCCGACGAGGGCGTCTACTTCGCGGCGCGCCTGCGCGCCGATCGCGACGACCCGAGCCTCGCCGAGCTGACGGGCGCGTTCGTCATGCGCGTCGACGGGTCCATCCTCGCGGCTCCCCGGGGGACGTGGGACGCGACGAGCAGGATCTGGACGCTCTTCGACGTCGAGGTGACGGCGCCCGACGGGCAACGCCGGGTCGCGGCCGCGGAGGCGGTCCCCTTCCCGCTCGAGTCCACGCCCGAGGAGACGCTGGCGCGACCGCAGCAGCAGACGCTCACCGATCTGGTGCAGCGCGTCGGCACGCTCGAGGCGGCGGGGGCGGACGCGTCCGTCCCCCGGTTCGAGCTCCACCGACGGCTCGCCGACGCCTCGAGCGCCAGCGTCTTCGCCCTCGTCGCGGGCGCGCTGGGCCTGCGCGTGCGGGGGCGCGGCGGCGGCTTCGCCTGGACCATCGCGCTGCTGGTCCTGTTCTGGGCCGCCTGGACACTGACCGGCACGCTCTACGAGAGCGGCGTGCTGCGGCCCACGGTCGCCGCCTGGCTGACGCCGGGTCTCGTGGGGGCGATCGGCCTCGGCCTCGCCTGGCGCGTGAGCACCCGGTGACCCGCTTCGGGCGTGGCATGGCGCGGGAGATCGGTCCCCTCTTCGCCGCCGGGGTCTCGGTGCTCGTGGTGCTGCTGCTGCTCTCGTTCCTGCTCGGCGTGCTCGCGGACGTGCTGGCGCGGGGCGTGCCGGTCTCGCTCATCGCGCTCTTCCTGCTGCTCAAGCTGCCGGCCGCCATCGGCATGGGCATGCCGCTGGCGCTGCTCTTCGCGGCGCTCCTCGCCCTCACGCGTGCCAACCAGGACGGCGAGATCGCCGCCGCGCTCATGCTCGGTCTGTCGCCGAGAGCGTTCCTGACGCCGCTCCTGATCCTCGGCGGCCTGGTGTCGCTGCTCACGCTGGCGAGCAACGAGGTGGTGGTGCCGTGGGCCGAGCGCCGGGCGCTCGAGGTGCAGCGCGAGATCCTGCTGCGCTCCCCCGAGACCCTCGTGCAGTCGGGGTCGTTCTTCCAGGACGCCCTCGGCCGGAGCATCTTCATCGATCGGGTCGAGCCCGGCGGCACCTTCTACGGCGTCACCGTCCTCACGGCCGGCGGCGCCCAGGGGCCCCGCCAGATCATCAGGGCCGAGAGCGGCCGGGCGGATCTGCAGGCCGGCGTCTGGGAGCTCACCGGCCTGGAGTTCCGCACGTTCCGGCGCAGCCGGACGGTGATCGAGGCCACGGCCGAGCGGGCGACGCTGCCGGTCCGCGGCCTCACCGCGGGCGTCGTCGGCACCCCCGACCTCGTCACGCTGCCGCTCCCCGAGCTGATCGCGCGCCTCCGGGGGGCGAGCGGCGACGTCTCGGCCGAGTGGACGGCGCTGCACCGCAAGGCGGCCCAGCCGCTGGCGGCCGTGGCGTTCGCCGTGTTCGCGCTGGCGGTGACGCTGACGAGCTTCCGCCGCACCGCCCCCCTCGGCCTCGTGGCCGTGATGGCGTTGACGTTCGTGTACTACGCGACGTGGAGCGTCGCGAACCTCCTGGGTGCTCAGGGCACCATCCCGGCCTGGCTCGCCGGCTGGGCGCCGGTGGCGCTCTACGCAGGCGCCGGCGGTGCGATGCTGGTGGCCTCGTGGCGCCGTTGATCCGCCCCCTGCTGCTGCTCGCGCTCCTCGGCGTGGCCTCCTTCGCGCTCGCTGCCTCCATCGTCGTGGACGGCAGCGCCGATCCGGACAGCCGGCTCGAGTTCCGGACCTTCACCCTGCCCGACGGCACGCCGGGCGAGCTGATCGTGATCGAGGGCGACCCGATCGCCGTGGTGATCGACGGCGTGCAGCGGCTCGAGGGGACGATGATCGAGTTCGACCCGCAGGCGCGGGTCATCCGCATCGTCGGCCCCGGCTCGTTCGAGACGGAGGGCCAGCGCGTCGAGGGCGTCGACATCGAGATCGACCTGCGCGCGGAGCAGCTCGGCGTCCGCGACGTGCTCATCGTGCTGGACGAGATCGACGTGTGGGGGCTCGGCGCGCTCCGCCAACCAGGCCAGATCGACGTGCAGGGCGGCCTCTTCAGCCCCTGCGCCCGCTGCGACCAACCCGTCTGGGACTACGGCTTCCGGGCCCGGTCGCTCCGCATCTTCCCCGGCGACCGACTGGTGGCCGAGGGGGTCACGCTCCTCATCCGCGACGCGGCCGTGCTGTGGCTGCCGCTCCTGGTCCTGCCGCTCGCGGACGGCGACCGGCAGCCGGTGCTGCGCATCGATCGCGGAACCGCCACGACGCGCGCACGCGTCGAACTGCGCTGGCCCTACGTGAGCGGACCCAACGCGCTCGGGACGTTCACGGTGCGCTACGAGGCCGACGTGGACCCGGCGGAGACGGGCCTGGCCGGTCGGGTGCTCGGCGGCACCGTCCGCACGGCGTACCTGGGCGGCGACCTCGACCATCGCTTCTACACCGGCGACGGCAGCGGTCGCGTCACCGTGACCTACCGCCCCGGCTACCTCGACGCCACCGCGCCGGACGGACGCCTCACGCCCCGCTGGAGCGTCGTGGCCCGCTACGACACCGACCCCGACGTTGCGATGCCGAGCGTCGCGGTGCGCCTCGCGCGCGACGACGACCGCGTCCTGGGCCGCTGGGAGTACGGGCTGATCCTCACCGGCGTGTCCGAGGGGCTGCGCGGGCGATTCGACTCCCAGGGGTTCATCGACACGGCGTCGCTCGCCGAGCTCGGCGCCGCCGGGCGCACGGCGCCCACGTACGCCGACCGGGTCACGCCGCGGCGCACGCTCGCCCGCCTCCGACTCGGACCCGAGTCGCTCGCGTCCTTCCGGATCGGGTCGCTGCGCTTAGACGAGCTCGAGATCGACGCCGGTGCGTTCTCCGACCTGAGCAACCCCGCCAACCGCCGGGCGGCGGTCAGGCCGATCGCCGGCGGTGGTCGGCTGGTGGTGCGGCACGCGCAGACGCTGGCGCCGGTGTCGCTGTGGCCGGGCGCGACGCTCGACGGCCGCAACGTGTTCGAGGGCCGGTACTACGACACCGCGGAGCGCCTGGTGCGGTGGCGCACCGTGGTGGCCTTCACGCAAGCGTTCGGGAACGTCGGCTCGCTCACGCTCGCGGCCGATCGCGACGTCAACGAGGGCGAGACCCCCTTCCGCTTCGACACCATCGCGCTCCGCAACCGCACCGACGCCACCGCGCGGCTGGTGCTGACGCCCGCGCGCTGGCTGCGACTCGAGAC
>SKWV01000122.1 GCA_007128755.1 Trueperaceae bacterium | reverse complement strand
TCGCGCGTGGCGCGATGCCGTACCCTGACGCCATGGCCCCCGCGAGCCCGGCACGCATCGCCTTGATCCACGCGCTGCAAGCGTCGATGGCGCCGACCGCCGACGCGTTCGCCCGTGGTTGGCCCGAGGCCGACACCTTCAGCCTCCTCGACGACTCGCTGAGCCGTGACCTGGCCGCCGGCGGGGCGCGAGCGCAGGGCCTGCCCGAGCGCTTCCTCGAGCTCGGCCGCTACGCGGTCCGTTGCGGCGCGGACGCGATCCTGTTCACCTGCTCCGCGTTCGGCGAGGCCATCGACCTGGTGCGCGACGAGGTGCGCATCCCGGCGCTCAAGCCGAACGAGGCGATGATCGACGAGGCCGCCTTGCTGCCGGCGCCGATCGCGTTGCTGGCGACCTTCGCGCCCACGCTCCCGTCGATGTCGGCCGAGTTCGAGGCCGAGGCGGGGCGGCAGGGTCGGCGCCTCGACCTGACACCCGTGCACGTCGCTGGCGCGCTCGAGGCGCTCCAGCGCGGTGAGCCGGAGCGGCACGACGGGCTCGTCGTCGAGGCCGCCCACCGCGTGACGGGGCCTCACGTGATCGTGCTCGCGCAGTTCTCGATGGCGCGGGCGGCCGACGCGGTGCGTGCCGCGACGGGCAGGCGAACATTGACCACGCCCGAGAGCGCCGTGGCGAGGCTGCGCGACGTCCTCGGGGCCTGAGCCAGGCGCGGCACGCTCAGGGTACGGCCTTCAGGCCTTGGCGAGCAGGTCCTCGATCATGTCGCCGAAGCGCCGGACGACCCGCTCGCCGTGCGGGTCGCCGCGGAAGCGCGCCTGCGCGTGCGTGCACGCGCAGGCGACCTCTTCGGAAGCGAGCAGGTCGCCGATGGTGCTCGCGAGCCGCGAGGCCGTCGCGAGCTGCTGCGGCATGCCGACGCCGCAGCCGAGCTTGGCGACGCGCTCGGCGTTGTCGTGCTGGTCGTAGGCGCGCGGCACGATCACCTGCGGGATCCCGGCGCGCAGCGACTGGGCGGTGGTCCCGACGCCGCCGTGGTGGACGAGCAGGGCGCTCTCGGGGAGCACGCGGCTGAACGGCGCGTAGGGCGCGTGCATGACGTGGCTCGGGAGTGGGTCCGGCAGATCGTCGACGAACGGCGTCAGCACGAGCACGCGGCGCCCGAGCCGAGCGCCGGCCTCGATGACGGCGTGGTAGACGCAACCGCTGTGCATGTTGGCGGTGCCCATCGACACGACGATCGGTCGTGAGGTCGGTTCGGCGGCCAGGAACGCCTCGAGGTCGCCGTCGAGGGGTTCGGGATCGTCGTCGGGCAGGCCGACGTCGCTGTCCTGGAACGTGAACCCCAACAGTTCGGTCGGCTCGGGCCAGTCCCCGGGCGACGGGGCGAACCACTCCGGGAAGAGCCCGACGCGCAGCTCGGGGGTCCTGAAGAAGTAGCGGGTGAGCAGGCGGCGCACGGGAGGCAGCCCGTGCTCGGCGCGGACACCGTTGACCGTCTCGGCGAGCCAGCCGTCGTAGAGGTGGTCGGCGACGCGCCAGACGGCCGGCCCGATCGCGCGCGGAAGCCAGCGCGGGATCAGGTGGAGCGTGGGCGGATCACGCTCGCTCGGCATGGAGGCAGGAGCGAGATGGACGAACGTGGTCGGCAGCCGGTAGAGGTCGCCGGCGAGGATCGCGCCCACCGCGGTCGCGCTCGCGATGACGACCGTGTCGCCCGGCCGTTGGCGCTCGCGGACGAACTCGACCATCTCGGGCACGGCCCGTGCCACGAGCTCGCCCAGCAGGAAGCGCGAGGCGCGGGTGCGGTGCATGAGGCGGCGGTCGCGTAACGCGTCGTCGTACTCCTCGGCGGTCCCGAGGGGGACGAAGTCGAGGCCCGCGCCGCGAACCTTGCGTTCGAAGGTGGGGTTGGCGTGGCACGCCACGTCGTGCCCCCGCTGCACGAGTTCGCGGCCCACCGCCAGGAACGGATGGACATCGCCCGTCGAGCCGAACACCGAGATGAGGACACGTGCCACGCGTCGCCTCCGGCTTCAGCATGCACGACGCCCTGGCCCCTCCCGAGCACATTGGGCACTCATGAGGCACGACCAGGACGTTCGTCGCTGGTCATGACCTGCGATTCCTGGTACTCCCAGGCACGGCTCCACGCACGCTCGATCCCCGGCGAAGGAGGATCGCCATGACACGACGACCGCAGGTCCCAGTCGATGAAGCCACGTTCGGCGCTCGCAGGCGGACCATCCGGTACGGCGCCGCGACGCTCGCCGCCCTCACCGCCCTCGTCTACCTCGCCATCGGCGCGGGCATCATCGAGGTGGTCGATCCGGCGACGAGTCAGCCGGGTGAACTGTTGGTGTTCGGGCTCGTGGCCGGGGGAGCCTTCGCCCTCGGCGCGGTGCTCCTCGTGATCGGCGACTGGCGACCCGTGTGGCTCGTCGGCGCCGGGTTCCAGGTGTTCGCCATCGTCATGTACGTGATGGTGTCGCAGGAACGAACGCCGCCGTTCGAGGTGTGGGGCGTGATGCTGCGGATCCCGCAGGGGCTGATGCTGGTGGCGCTCGCCTACCTCTTCGTGAGCCGTCCGGCCGGCACCCGCGTCACGCGGCGCCTGCGCGAGGTCGCGCCATGACCCGCGCGTTGATCGTGTACGAGTCGATGTTCGGCAACGGCAAGGCGGTGGCGTCCGCGGTCGCCGACGGCGTCCGGACCATCATGCCGGCCGACGAGGTCGAGGTGGGCCTCGCGCCCACGGCCGTTCCCGACGACGTCTCCCTGCTCGTGGTCGGCGGTCCGACGCACGCGTTCGGTCTCAGCCGCCCCGACACGCGGTCGCAGGCGGCCGGCAGGGCGAGCGGGCAGATCGTGTCGCGCGGCCGCGGCCTGCGGGAGTGGCTGCCGACGCTCCGCGTGCACCCCGGGCGGCTCGCGGCGGTGGCGTACGGCACCCACGTGCGCCGGCCGTGGCTGATCGCGCGGCTGCGGACGGTGGAGCGCGCGATCGAGCGACGCTTCCGTCGCCTGGGCGTCCGCGACGTGCTGCCGCACGAGAGCTTCTTCGTGGAGGGCATGACCGGCCCGCTCGTGCCGGCCGAGCTCGAGCGGGCGAGGCGTTGGGGTGAGCGATTGGGGAGGATGGCGACGCCGGCGTCCGGCCTCGCCGCCGGCGAGCGGCACCACGCCGCCGGGCCGGAGCGTCCTCGCGGGTCACCGCCCCAGCGCTCCTGAGGCGTGCGTCCGCGCGAGCGGGTCGCGCGGCACGTCGTTGTCGTGGTGCAACGAGGAGGTGTATGAGCATGCCGCGCGCGCAACGCATGGTGCTGGTCTCGGTCGCGCTCGTGGTGGTCGCCGCGGCATGCGGTCCCGACCTCCGCGACACGGTGGACCGTGAAGCCCTGCAGGCGGTCGTCGCCGCCGCGATGGTGCCGTTCGAGGGGGACGCCGCCCCCGATTCCGTCGTGGCGGCGCTCGCCGGGCACCGGGTGGTGCTGATCGGCGAGTACCACGGCATCACGCGGCACGACGAGCTCGTCGGTGAGCTGGTCGTCGGGCTGCGACCGGAGGGGCTGTCGAGCGTGCTCCTCGAGTTCCCGCAGGCACACAGCTGGCTGCTCGACGGGTACGCCCGTGGCGGCCTCGACGTGCTGCTCGAGGGCGCCGAGCGCACCTACGGTCCGCTGCTCCGGCGCGTGCGCGAGATGAACGCGTCGCTGGCGCCCGACGAGCGCGTCGCCGTCCATGCGATCGACGTCAATGCGCACCCGCAGGACTTCCTCGGGCCGTTCCGAGGGCTGATCCGGCAGATCGGCGAGCCGAGCGTGCTGCTGGCGTTCCTCG
>SKWV01000169.1 GCA_007128755.1 Trueperaceae bacterium | reverse complement strand
TGCCCGACCTGCGCGCGGTGCTGGCGCTCGGCAAGATCGCGCACGACGGCTACCTCGACATGCTGCGCGAGCGCGGCCTGGCGCTGGTGAAGGCGCGGACGCCGTTCGAGCACGGCGCCGTGCACCGCCTCGACGCGCTCCCGGGAGGGGCCGACGCCGGCGCGCTGCCCCTGATCGACGTCTACCACGTGAGCCTGCAGAACACGAACACGGGGCGGCTGACGCCGGCGATGTTCGACGCCGTGCTCGGCGACGCGATGGGGGTCGCCGGGCTCGAGGCGCCGTGACGGCGCGAAGGCGCTCCTAGACGCCCCGCACCTCGTGCGGCGCGAGCGTGACGTCGCGAGAGCGCGCCCGTCGGCGTCACCGCCGGCGGAGCGCTAGTCGATCACACTTCGATGGACGTCGAACCGTGCACTCCTAGCGATCGGCGGACGCGACGTCACCACCGGCGGCGCCGAAGCGGCCCCGCCCGAGGGCGCCGGTGACGACCCTGAGCGACCGCGGCGAGTCCGCACGCCGCGCCGTAGGCTAGCGGTGCCCGTCCAGCGCGCTCAGGTCGGTGCGCATCGCACCGTCGTCGTCGTAGACGACCGGCGCGATGAACGAGTCGCGGATGCGGTCGTGGCTGCGGTCGCGGTAGCGGCACCAGACGTGGTACCAGTCGCCCCGCCACCGGAAGAAGTCGCCGTGGGCGTAGGGCGTGTCGAGGCCCCAGCCGGTGCCGACCAGGCCTCGATGCACGTAGGGGCCGTGCAGGCTCCGTGAGGTCGCGTAGTACCCGGAGCAGCTCAGGTAGTAGATCCCGTCGCGCTCGTGCAGCGCGTTCTTGTCGGTGCTCGGGAAGACGCCGCGCCGGTCGAGCGCGAGGCGTCGCGGCGCCTCGGCGAAGGCCGTCATCGACTCGTCGAGGGGGGCGATCCAGTACTCGTGCATCCCGTAGACGAGGTAGTGCGTGCCATCGACGTCGACGAAGACGGTGGGGTCGAAGGAGTCGACGAGCGGCCCGCCGAGGGCGTCGACGAAGCGTCCTTCGGGGTGGTCGGCGACGGCGACGCCGAGATCCTTGCTCCCGTTCGAGAAGTACCAGTAGGTCCGTCCGTCGCGCGTGACGGCGTCGCCACCCCAGCACGCGGTGTGGCCGGCACCCAGGTAGGTGTCGGCGGGGTCGATCGTGGCGACGTGCCGCCAGCGGCGCAGGTCGTCGGAGCGGTAGACGCGCCACTCCGGCATCACCCAGTCGTCGACGCCGAAGCCGACGTCGTGCCCGGTGAAGAGGTAGCAGGTGTCGCCGTGGATCAGCGCGTGCGGGTCCGACATGCCGGGCTCGCTCACGAGCGCCTTGGTGTGGGGTGGCGGCATCAGGGGGTCGCGACGGCGCGACGTCGGCGCGACGTGGTGGCGGTCGTGGGATGGCTCCGCGGCTCGTTCATCGACGCCATAGCGTACCGCCTCGGCCGCGTCTCCGCCTCGGAGCCCGCGGTCGACCCGCCGAGCGTCTTGACACGAAGCGGGTGGCAGCCCTAAACTAAAGCGCATTAGTTAAACCGCATTAGCTTCTCGGACTCCCAGGACGGAGCGCCTCCGTGAGCAAACGTCGCCCCAGGCAAGTCGATGTCGCCCGTCACGCCGGCGTGTCGCCCGCGATCGTGTCGCTCGTCCTCAACGGCAAGATCGACGAGAAGATCCGCATCAGCCCGCAGACGGTCGAGCGCGTACGCGCCTCGATGCGCGAGCTCGGCTACATGCCCAACCCGATGGCGCGCAGCCTGGCGACGGGGCAGAACCGGATCATGGGCGTCTTCACCTACGAGCCCGTCTTCCCGCTCCAGACCGAGAGTTTCTACTTCCCCTTCCTGGTCGGCATCGAGGACGAGGCCGAGGCCAAGGACTACGACCTGCTGCTCTTCACCCGCTCGCGCCGTCACGCCGGCCGCCGCACCGTCTACCGCGACGGCGTCAACCAGCTCCTGATGGCCGACGGCAGCGTGCTGTTCGGCCGCGACGTCGAAGCCTCGGAGGTCGAGCGGCTCGCGCTCGAGGGCTACCCCTTCGTCTCCATCGGTCGCGTCGACACCGACGCCCCCTACAGCTACGTCGCCGCCGACTACGCCGGCGCCACGCGCCGCGTGGTCGACCACCTCGTCGAGCACGGCCATACGGGGATCGCCTACCTCGGCGCCCCCGATCGCGCCGTGTCGTACCGCGAGCGCGAACGCGGCTTCCGTCAGGCCCACGAGGCCGCGGGCCTCGCGCTCGACGAGCGCCTGGTGGTGTTCAGCGATCCCGAGACGCTGCTCGGTCGGCAGCTCGACACCCTCCTCGCGACCGGCGCCACCGCGCTCGTGTGCGAGCACCACCGGCTCGCGACCGCGCTGATCCGCTTGGTCCGTGAGCGCGGGCTCGCCATCCCGCGCGACGTCTCGATCGCGCTGCTCGGCGAACACCACCGTCCGAGCGACGCGCTCGCGAGCTGCACCACCTTCCGCATCCCGCTCTACGCCATGGGGGTCGACGCCGTGCGCATCCTCGGCAACGCCCTCGAGGGCGACGCCACCACCCACCAGACCACCCTGCCGTGCGACTTCGTCGCCGGCCACACCGTCGCCGAGCCCGCCACGCCACGCGCCTGAGACGCGCCAAGGAGGGAACAGCACGACCCGCCGCCCACGACCCGCCAAGCCACCCTCAGGAGGAACCCTGCATGCGACGTATGACCCTGATCCTCATCCTGGCCGGCCTCATCCTGGCCCCCCTCGCCTGGAGCGGCGCAGCCCTCGCCCAGAGCGGTGAACGCGTCACCGTTCGCTACCTGGTGCCCCAGTGGGCGTCGAGCCGCGACACCCGCATCGAGCGGCAGATCGCGTTCCAGAGCGTCATCGACTCCTTCCACCTGCGCTACCCGAACTACCGGCTCGAGCAGGTGATCGGCCCCGGCTCGCAGGTCTCGATCTCGCAGGCGCTCGCCGAGGGCGACGTCGACGCCATCTGGGTCAACCACGCCTGGTACGCCGACTGGCAGGCGGCCGGCTTCTTCGCCGACCTGAGCGACCACCTCTCCGAAGGCGCCGAGGCGGCCTTCTTCGACTGGACGATCGACGCGCTGCGCTCGGTCGACGGACGCCTGGGCGGCCTGTGGCACAACACCGACACGCCGCTGTACTTCTACAACACCGAGTACATCGACGAGGCGCCGACCACGTGGTCGGAGAAGCGCGCGCTCGCCGAGCGCGTCTTCGTCGACACGGGCCGCTACGGCATCTCCTACCCGATCCGCAACTGGGCGCAGTACAACATGGGGATGTTCGTCGCCTTGGGCGGCGAGATCTTCGACGCCGACGGCCGTCCGGTGCTCTTCGAGGGCGACCACCGCGAGCGGCTCGAGCAGATCTTCGATCACTACGCCACCGTCTACGACCTCGGCTTCGCGCCGGCGAGCTCGGCGGCCGCCAACCACGACCAGCAGATGCCCCCGGTCTACGCCGGCGACGTGGTCGCGATGGTCAGCAACAACAACGCCATGCTCCGCTACCTGCGCCCCAACCTGCCGCCCGACGAGGTCGCCAACTGGTCGGCCGCGCCCCTCCCGCACCCCGACGGCGCCGAGGCGGGCCGCTTCGTGGCCGGCGGCTGGGTCATCGCGCTCGTGGCGCGACCCGACGACCCCGAGCGAGAGGCCGCCGCCGCAGCCTGGATCGAGCACATGACCGACGTCGCCGCGCAGCGCGACACCAACAAGGCCGGCGGCTGGGTCCCCACCCGCCCCGACGTGCTCGAGGCCGACCCCTTCTACGCCGACGACCCCTTCATGGTCACCACCGTCGACGCGCTCGCGGCCGGCGGCTGG
>SKWV01000433.1 GCA_007128755.1 Trueperaceae bacterium | reverse complement strand
GCGCTGCTCCGACCGTACCGGGGGCGTCGACACGACGGCTCCGCCACGGCTCTGTGTACCCGTCGACGTCGATGCCTCACGACCGTGGTGCACGCAGTGTACCCGCTCTCTCGGCCGCCCGGCCTTCAGCTCCGGAGGTGCCGGTCGACCCGGGCCGCCAACTCGCCCTTCGGGACCGCCCCCACCACCGTCTCCACCGGCTCACCGTCGACGAACACCATGAGCGTCGGGATGCTGCGCACCCCGAAGCGACCGGCCGTGGCGGTGTTGGCGTCCACGTCGACCTTGAGCACCTTGAGGCGCCCGGCCCGCTCGGCGGCGAGCGCCTCGACGACGGGCCCGACGACGCGGCAGGGCCCGCACCACGCGGCCCAGAAGTCGACCAGCACCGGCACCGGCGAAGCGAGGTGCGCCTCGAAGTCCGCGTCGTGGGCGTCGAGGAGCCACGGCACGGGGGTCTGGCACCGGCCGCACACCGGCACCGTCCCGTCCGGCGCGGCTCGTATCCGGTTCTTGGCGCCGCAAGCGGCGCAACGCGTCACGCTCAAGGTCATGATCGAGGGTACTCCCGCGCGGCGGCGCGCGGCACCGGACCGTCACCAGCGCCTCAGCGCACGGCGCTCAGGAAGTGCATGTGACGCTCGTACTGATCGAGCACGTCGTTGATCACGTCGTGCTTCGACCAGCCCATGATGTCGTAGTCCTGGCTCCCCTCGCGCAGGTGCACCTCGGCGCGGTAGTGCTTCCGCGGGCTCCGGCGGGAGGGCAGCGTGTCGCGCAGCACGAAGGCCGGCGGCTCGTACGGCCGTGGGTGGACCGAGTAGAAGAAGTCGATCTCGTCGCCGTGACGGACCTCGATCCACACCCGCTCACCGTCCTCGGTCTCGCGGACCACACCGGCATCGAGCCCCCGCTTGCGGATCTCGGCGGCGACCTCCTCCAGTGCCGGCTCGACGACCTCGCGCAGGAACGCGAACACTTCGGCCCGACCGGGCTGGTGGATGATGGTGCGCAGCCGCCGCTGCCATCCCTCGCCCGCGCGGGCGCCGCCGGGCATCACGCGCGCGTCGCGGAGCGAGACGCGCTTGACCAGTTCGAGGCGGAGCGCCCGGATCATCCCCCAGCACATGAGCATCATCACGATCGTGAACGGCAGGGCCGCGGCGAGCGTCGCCGTCTGCAAGGCGGCCAGGCCGCCCGCCATGAGGAGCGCCGCCGCGATGATCCCCTCGACCACGGCCCAGAACACGCGCTGCCAGGTCGGCGAGACCTCGTGACCGCCGTTGGTGAGCATGTCGACCACCAAGGACCCTGAGTCCGACGAGGTCACGAAGAACGTCACCACGAGGAGGGTCGCGAGCACCGACGTGAGCGTCGAGAAGGGCAGCTGTTCGAAGAACTGGAACAGCGCGACGGACTCGTCGATCGCCACCGCCTCGGCGAGCCCCGTGATCCCCTGCATCAGCACCATGTGGATGGCGGTGTCCCCGAAGAACGTCATCCACACGAACGTGAAGCCGACCGGCACCAACAGCACGCTGAGCACGAACTCGCGGATGGTACGGCCGCGCGAGATCCGCGCGATGAACAACCCCACGAACGGCGACCAGGCGATCCACCACGCCCAGTAGAAGAGCGTCCAGCCGCCGATCCACCCCGTCGGCTCGTAGGCGTAGAGGTTGAAGGTCATGTCGATGAGGTTCGAGAGGTACATCCCCGTGTTCTGCACGAGGGTCTGCAGCAGGAACACGGTGGGACCGAAGATCAGGACGAACGACACCAGCACGACCGCCAGCACGATGTTGAGGACCGACACCCGCTGGATGCCGGCGTCGAGCCCGAGCCCCACCGACAGCGTCGCGATCGCGGTGATGACCGCGATGAGGACGACCTGGATGGTGATCGACACCTGGAGGCCGAACAGGTAGTTGAGTCCGGCGTTGATCTGCACCACGCCGATGCCGAGCGAGGTGGCGACGCCGAACAGGGTGCCGAGCACGGCGAAGATGTCGACGGCGTGGCCGATGGGTCCGTGGATGCGCTCGCCGATGAGGGGGTAGAGCGCGGAGCGGATCGCCAGCGGGAGCCCGTGTCGGTAGGCGAAGTACGCGAGCGACAGCGCCACCACGGCGTAGATCGCCCACGCGTGCATGCCCCAGTGGAAGAACGTGATGCGCATCGCCTGGCGCGCGGTCTCCACGGTCAGCGGATCGCCGATCGGGGGATCGATCAGGTGGAGGATCGGTTCGGCCACCCCGAAGAACATGAGGCCGATGCCCATCCCGGCCGAGAAGAGCATGGCGAACCACGACCCGTAGGAGTACTCGGGCACGCTCTCGTCCCGGCCGAGCTTGATCGCTCCCGCGCCCGAGAGGCCGAGGATCACGACGAAGAGGAGGAAGAGCGCGACGGAGAGGACGTAGAACCAGCCGGCCGTCTCGATCGTCCAGTCGCGCATGGACGTGAACACCGTTTCGGCGGGGCCCGGGAAGATGACGGCGTAGAGGACGAAGGCCAGCGCGAGCGCGCTCGCCGTGAAGAAGACGGGTGGGTTGATGAGCACGCGCGGCGAAGCGCGCGCGTTCCCGCGAGGCCCGGCCATGGGTCTCATGGTGCCACGGGGAGCGCCCGGGGCGTTTCCATCGGACACGCTCGCCGGCCCCTCCCACAGCGGCGTGCGCGGTTCGCCTCGCCTCCGCCGACCCGGTGTGCCCTCTGTGCCGCCTCGGCTCCGCCTGGGCGCTAGCGTCGGGGCATGGACGCTCCGAGCATCCCTCGCGACGACGACGTCGTCGTCCCCAGCGACGCCACGGCCCTGATCGTCGTCGACATGCAGAACGACTTCGCCCATCCCGACGGTGCGCTCTTCGCCCCGGACACGCGCGCGGCGATCCCGGTGATCGCCGACCTGCTCGCGCGCGCCCGCGAGGCCGGGGTACGGGTCCTCTACACCCAGGACTGGCACGACGACGACGATCCCGAGTTCGCGATCTGGGGCGAACACGCCAAGGCCGAGACCTGGGGCGCCCAGATCGTCGCCGAACTGACGCCGGACGCGGCCGACACCGTCGTCAAGAAGCTCCGCTACGACGCCTTCTACGGCACCCCGCTCGACCATCTGCTGCGCCGCGCCGGCGTCCGGCACGTGGTGGTGGTTGGCACCGTCGCCAACATCTGCGTGCTCCACACCGCCGGATCGGCGGCGCTACGCCATTACGACGTGGTGCTGGCCGAGGACGCGGTGGCCGCGATCACGCCGTTCGACAAGGTCGCCACCTTGCGCCAGGTCACGTTCTTGTACGCGGGGCGCGTGGCGCCATCGAGCGGCATCCGCTTCGTGTGAGCGTCAGGGCTCCTCGGGGCCACGCGACAGGAAGAGGGTGGGATCGATCGGCGCCGGCTGCACCAGCGGCACGAGCACCGGCAGCCGCTTGCGATGCGTCGTCCGGACGCGGGCGCGTACGGCGTCGATCTCGTCCTGGGAGACCCCTAGCTCGACGATCTCGGCGTCGCGGTAGCCGCCCTCGAGGTGCGAGAGGATCAGGTCGATCGTCTCGTAGCGCATCCCGAAGTCGCCCTCGTCCGTCTGGTCGGGCTCGAGTCCGGCCGTCGGCGCCGCCGCGATGATGGCCTCGGGCACACCGAGGTGCGCGGCCAGTTGCCAGACCTGCGTCTTGTAGAGGTCGCCGAGCGGTTCGATCTTGGGAGCGTCGTCGCCATGCTCGGTGAAGTAGCCGAACAGGCTCTCCGTCTTCACGCCCGTCCCGATGGGGAACGCCTGGTGCTCGGCCATCTTGTCGAACTGCACGAGCATCCGGACGCGCGCCTGCACGTTGCCGCGGCGGCGCCACGTCATGC
>SKWV01000276.1 GCA_007128755.1 Trueperaceae bacterium | reverse complement strand
GCTGCGGTGGCCTTCGTCCTGCTCTGAGGCCGGCCTCCGGCCGCCGTCAGGGCAGCGCCACGCTCCCCGCCCCCTGCGCCGCACGGCTGACGTACGCGCGCGCCTCGTGCCCGGTGCGAGCGCCGTACTCGCGCTCGACCGTCGCGATGAACGCCTCGACCGCGTCGTCTCGCACCAGCGCCACCGCACAGCCGCCGAAGCCCGCGCCGGTCATGCGGGCGCCGGCGCATCCCGGCGCCTCCCGGGCGACCTCGACGATGGCGTCGAGCGCTTCCGACGAGACCTCGTAGTCGTCACGGAGGCTGGCGTGGCTCTCGTCCATCAGGGCGCCGACCGCGGAGACGTCTTCGCGCTCCAACGCCTGGGCGGCCGCCAGGGTGCGGGCGTTCTCGCGCACCACGTGCCGGGCCCGGCGGAAGGCGACGTCGTCGAGAGCACCGCGCGCGCCCTCCAGCAGCGCCTCGTCGGCGTCGCGCAGGGCAGCGACGCCCAGGTGGGCCGCCGCGCGCTCGCAGGCGCGGCGTCGGTCGTCGTACGCGCTGCCGACGAGCGAGCGCCTGGTCGACGTGTCGAGCACGACGACGCGGACCGTCGGCGGCAGGCGCACGGGGCGGATGGAGAGGTCGCGGCAGTCGATGAGCAGCGCGTGATCCGCGGCGCCGCTCGCGACCACGAGCTGGTCCATGATGCCGGTCTGCACGCCGACCCAGAGGTTCTCGGCGCGCTGCATGCGCCGCGCCATGCGCGCCGGGTCCCAGTCGAAGCCGGAGGTCTCGAAGAAGGCGCGCGCGAGCGCCAGCTCGATCGCGGCGGACGACGACAGGCCGGCGCCGACGGGAACGTCGGAGGCGAGGGCGCCGTCGAAGCCGCGCAGCGTGAGCCCGTCGCTCTGGAGCGCCCAGGCGACGCCGCGGCCGAACTCCAGCCAGCCCCCGGGCTCGGCGCGGGCGTCGCCACGCTCGCCGAGGTCGCGGGCGGTGGCGACGTCGAAGACGCCGTCCTCGCCCAGGTCCTCGGCGCGCAGGCGGACGACGCCGTCGTCGCGCGGCGCGAGCGCCACGAAGGCGCTGCGTTCGATCGCCATCGGCAGCACGAAGCCGTCGTTGTAGTCGGTGTGCTCGCCGATCAGGTTGACGCGCCCGGGAGCGCGCACCAGCGTGGTGGGGTCGCGGCCGTAGACGCGGCGGAAGGCCGCGACGGCGCGCTCTCGGGGGGCGTCGGGGGCGTTCACGCCCGCTCCCGGTAGTGCACGTCGCTCACGGCGCGGAGCCGCTCCGCGGCCTGCTCGGGCGTGAGGTCGCGCTGCGACTCGGCCAGCAGTTCGAAGCCGACCATGAACTTGCGCACCGTCGCGCTGCGCAGGAGGGGCGGGTACACGTGCGCGTGGAGCTGCCACGCCGCCATGGCCTCGTCGTCGCCGGCGGCTCCGAAGGGGGCACCGTGCCAGCCGAAGGAGTAGGCGAACGAGGTCTCGAAGAGGTTGTCGAGGCGTGTGAAGGCGCGCTGCATCAGGTCGGCGAGGGCGTCGCGCTCCGTCTCCTCGAGGTCGGGGAGCCGGGCCACGTGCCGGTGCGCCGGCAGGATCAAGAGCTCGAAGGGCCAGGTCGCCCAGTAGGGCACCACCGCCAGCCAGTGCGCGTTGGCCACGACCACGCGCTCGCCCTGCGCCGCCTCGGCGCGGGCGTAATCGAGCAGCAGGGGCGCTCCGTGCTCGGCGCGGTAGCGCCGCTGCGACGCGTGCTCCCGCGCGACGAGCGTGGGGAGCGCGTCGATCGCCCAGATCTGCCCGTGTGGGTGCGGGTTCGAGGCGCCCATCATGTGGCCCTTGTTCTCGAAGACCTGCACCCAGGTGTAGTCGCGGCCGAGGTCGATCGTCTGCTCCGCCCACAGGTCGACGACCCGCCGCAGCTGCGCGAGTGGCAGCTCCGCGAAGGTGAGGTCGTGCCGTGGCGAGAAGCACAGGACCCGCGAGGTCCCGCGGGCGGCCTCGAGCCGGAAGAGCGGGTGCTCCGCCGGCGGCGCGTCTGGCGTCTCGGGCATGAGCGCGGCGAAGTCGTTGGTGAACACGAACACGTCGTCGTAATCGGGGTTGCGGTGTCCACCGGCGCGCGCGTTGCCGGGGCAGAGGTAGCACTCCGGGTCGTGACGGGGCTTGCGAGGTGGAGGTTCGGCCTCGATCTGGCCCTGCCATGGGCGCTTGGTGCGGTGCGGCGACACGAGGACCCACTGGTCCTGCAGGGGGTCGTGGCGACGGTGGGGGTCGTCGGTCGGATCGAACACCATGATGCTCCTGACCTCTCTACGTGGCAGCGATGAGCAGCGACGCCGCCATGCCCACGATCCCGATCAGCGCCAGAGCGTACACCGGGATCCGCGGCATGTCGCCGCCCACCTCCATGGCGCGCCCGAACATGAAGAACACCAGCGGGTGCACGAGGAACGGCATCGCGAACACGAAGGCGATCAGCGCGGCCGCGCTACTCCCTGCCATGCCGCCCTGGATGGCGGCGAACAGGCCGAAGTGCGACAGCGCCGAGGAGGTGGCCATGAACGACCCCTCGATCGTCATGCCCGACGCCGCGAGCAGCAGGAGCCCGCCGAACACCGCCGTGAGCTGCCAGCCGAACGAGAACTGCATCAGCGCCCTGACCTCGCGCTCGTCGTCGCCCCGCGCCAGCGCCAGCGCCCGCAGCGCGAAGTACGTGATGATCACGCCGACGGCCGCCACGGCGAGCGACGGCAGCAGCACCAGGCCTCCGCGTTCGATGCTCACCGCCAGGATCGAGAACACGAACACGTGCCCGAAGAAGGGGATGTTGATCATGATCGGTGCGCGCTTGGCGGCGCCGGGACCCAGGTCGCCGGCCGTGCACGCGCCGGTGAGGCCCGCGTGCGAGAGCGACCCGGCCATGCCCGGACCCAGGTTGTGGACGGCCGCCGTCTTGCCCATGAGCATCAGGAGCGCGATGCCCCCGAACATCCACAGCACCTGGCCGAAGAACCCGTAGGCCAGCACCGCGTTCAGGCCGGTGAGGGTGAACGCCTCGGCGATGCGCGACCCGCCGACCACGAAGTTCGCGGCCAGCACCACGGGGATGCCCGCGAAGAGCAGGCAGCGCACCGCGGGTCCGTGGCGCCAGCGGTAGAGCACGGCCCCGAGGCCGGCGGCCAGCAGCATGACGAAGAAGATCTGCGGCAGCGCGATGAGCGGCCGGATCGCCACCGACAGCAGCGCGCCGATCATCAGCACGCCGATGATGCCCGCCATCTCCAGGACGCCCTTGCCCAGGTACCGGCGCTTGTTGGCGATCGCGGCCTTGTGGTCGATCAGGATGACGGCGATCACGAGCCCCATGTAGGCGATCAGCGGGTAGTAGAGGCCGAGGGGGGCGTCGGGCACGGTGCCGAGCGCGACGCGGGTGAGCGCCTCGATGCCGAGCAGCATGAAGAACGCGCGCGTGATGAACACCAACTGCGTCCGGCCGGTGCCGAACACCACCTGCTCGGTGGCGTACACGACGCTGTCGTCCACCGGCACCTTGCGGCGGCCGAAGATCCGCCGCAGCTCCTGCCCGCCGACGAAGAACGACACCGCCAACGCCACCACGGTCGTCTGCGCCACCATGCCGAGCATCGGGAAGTCGGCGAGGCCCGGTGCGGACACGCCCGTCGCCACCAGCAAGTAGCCCATCAACAGTCCGAACACCACGATGATCAGGATGGGCGAGTAGCGCGTGTCGGCCACCACGGCGCGGGCCACCAGCACCATCGGCAGCACGAAGAAGAGCGTCAGCCAGAACTGGTTGAACAGGTGCTGGTGGGCGATCTCCTGCATCAGCAGGCTGGTCGTCGCGGCGTCGGGCACGTG
>SKWV01000068.1 GCA_007128755.1 Trueperaceae bacterium | reverse complement strand
CCGTAGACCCGGCCCTGCAGGTGCGGCGGGGTGCGATCGGCGACGAGGGTGAGCATCGGCAGGTTCACCCAGTTGGTGCCGGACCCGGCGAGGAGCCAGAGTGCCGCGAGTGGCAGCAGGCCCGCCGCGTTGGCGGGCAGCACCGCCGCCGAGATCGCGAGCGCGCCCAGCGCGATGAACGCGGTGCGTCGCAGCCGGTCGCCCAGGGCCCCGAAGGCGAGCGCGGCGAGCGTCGCGCCGGCCCCGAACGCGGCCATCACCGCGCCGTAGTGCACGTCCTGCAGCCCCAGGCCCGACTTCACGAGCACGACCGTGTTGACGAGGATCCAGGCGCCCGCGACCGACGCGACGAGCTCGAGCGACAGTCCGAAGCGCGTGATGGGATCCCGCCACAGGCGGACCGTGCCGATCGCGAGGTCCGCCGGAGCCAGCGAGCGCCGCGGCGCGCCGCCGGCGTCGCCACCGGCGTCCAGGCGCGCCCGCACGCTGAGGATGAGCAGCGCGGCGATCACGAGCGTGGCGCCGGCGATCCAGAAGAGCGAGCGGCCGCCGATGAAGAGGGCGAGCGCGCCGGCCATGCCCGGGCCGAGCACGCCCAGCAGCTCGAAGGTGGCGCCCGACAGCGACACGGCGCGCCGGTACTCGCCGCCGACCGCCGTCACCGCCGGGATGGTCGCCTGATACGTGGGGGTGAAGAACGCGGCCAGCGCGTTGAGCACGAACATGAGCACGTACAGCTGCCACACCTCGCTCACGCCCGCCAGCAGCAGCAGCACGACCATCCGCGCGAGCAGCGCGCCGACCATGAGCGCCTTGCGGCTCATGCGATCGGCCAGCACGCCGGCGAACGGAGCGAGCAGCACGAACGCGCCGACCCGCATGGTCAGGGCGATGCCGAGCACGGCCGCCGCGCGCTCGCCGGCGAACTCGAACGCGAGCAGCGCCACCGCGACCCACACCAGCGCGTCGCCGAGCAGGTGCGTGGTCTGCGCGAGGTAGAGGCGCGCGAAGGTGCGGTTCTTGAGGACGCCGAACGTCGCCCCGAGGCCGCCGCCCTCAGCCCGGCGCATGGTTCCCTGCGACGAGCGGCATCACATCACCAGCGTGTCGAGGTGGAACTTCCCTTCGAGCCGGCGCTCGCGGTCGCGGTGCGGGAACAGACGGCGGCATGAAGGTCACCATCGCGGGGCGCCGGCCCGGATTGCCGGCAGGACGCGGTTCGGAAGCAGCATGGTGACCTCCGGGTGAGCACGGGCCGAAGACGTCTCGGACGGCGGCGGTGGAGTAGCGACGCGCCAGGCATGAAGCGCTGCAGGCGCGACACCAGCACCAGCGAATCCTGCCTTCATCGTAAGTCCGCGCGAGCAGCGAGTCGATGGAGTTGTCCCGGGCTGCGCTCGTCCCGGTCCACCCCACGAGGGGTGGCGGGGGCCTGTCACCGTTGCAGTAGACACCAGGTTCTGGAAGGTGCGACGTGAACGTCGTCCGCTGCGGCTAGACGGCGCCCCCGAGGCGCTAGTGTATGAGAACCAACCCCCACCCCGCCTGGGTCAGGCGGTGAGCCGGGGGCAGAGGAGGCACGTCCATGGAACTCAAGATCGATGGGATGACCTGCAGCCATTGCACCGCCGCCGTCAAGAAGGCGCTCGAATCCGTCGACGGCGTCCAGGAGGCGCACGTCGACTTGGACGCCGGCCACGCCGTCGTGACGGGTTCGCCCGAGGTCGGCGCGCTGATCCGCGCGGTCGAGGACGAGGGCTACCGGGCGTCGGCCGCCGGGGCGTGAGCCGAGCCGTGGTCACGCCGGCCACGGAGGCGGCGCTCGCGGGTGAGCAGGCCCACTCGCCGGAGCACGAGACGTGCCTCCACCTCGACGCCGACACCCGACTCGACGCCTCGCGCCGACTCAAGAGCGTCCGGGGTCACGTCGAGGGCGTGCTGCGCATGCTGGATGACCCCGACGTCTACTGTGTCGACGTGCTCAAGCAGGTGAGCGCGGTGCAGGGTGCGCTGCGCAAGGTGAGCGACAACGTGCTGCGCGCGCACATCCGCGACCATGTGGCGACGGCCGCGCTGCGCGGCGACAGCGAGCACATCGTCGACGAGTTGATGGAGGCGCTGAAGTACAAGGCGTGAGCGGGTCGGCCGATCTGGGCCGCGCTCACGCATGCCCCCCGCGACACCTACCCCACCCCGGGTGGGGTATCCTGCCACGATGACGACGACCGGAGATCCCATGACCAAGCCTCTCGGCAGCGACACCGGCACCGACACCACCGTGCGCGTGGGCGTGCGGGGCATGACGTGCGCGAGTTGCGTCGCCCGCGTCGAGCGTCAACTCGGCCGCGTGCCGGGCGTGCACGAGGCGAGCGTCAACCTCGCCACCGAGCAGGCGACGGTGCGCTTCGATCCCGCGCTGGTGAGTCGCGACGACGTCCTCACGACCATCGAGGCGGCCGGGTACGAGCCCGTGGTCGCCGAGAGCGAGCTGTCGGTGAGCGGCATGACCTGCGCCAACTGCGTGCTGCGCGTCGAACGGGCGCTCAAGCGCGTCGACGGCGTGCTGGACGCCAGCGTCAACCTCGCCACCGAGCGCGCCACCATCCGCTACCTGCCCGAGGTCGCTCCCGCCTCGCGCCTCAAGGAGGTCGTCCGCGACGCCGGCTACGGCGTCATGGAGCTCGGCGAGGGCACCTCGCGCGCCGACGTCGAGCGCGAGTCCAAGGAGCGCGAGCGTGTCGAGCTCCTCCAGGCGGTCACGATCGCGGCCATCCTGACGGTGCCGATCTTCCTGCTCGACATGGGGGCGATGGCGATCCCGGCCGTCGCGGCGTGGCTCCACGACCTCATCCCCATGCAGACGCTCTACTACGGCTTCTTCGTACTGGCCACCGCCGTCCAGTTCGGCCCCGGCTGGCGCTTCTACCAGAAGGGCTGGCCGGCGCTCGTACGCCGTTCGCCCGACATGAACTCACTCGTGATGCTCGGCACCAGCGCCGCGTACGGGTACTCCGTGGTCGCGACGTTCACGCCCTGGCTGCTCCCCGCGGGCACCGCGCACGTCTACTACGAGGCCTCGGCGGCGATCATCACGCTCATCCTCGTCGGTCGCTACCTCGAGGCGGCCGCCAAGGGCCGGACCGGCAACGCCATCCGCACGCTGCTCAGCCTCCAGGCGCGCACCGCCCGCATCGTGCGGGGCGAGCAGGAGCTCGAGGTCGACATCGACGAGGTGCGCCGCGGCGACGTCGTCCTGGTGCGCCCGGGCGAGCGGCTGCCGGTCGACGGCGTCGTGGTGAGCGGCTCCTCGTACGTCGACGAGTCCATGATCACGGGCGAGCCCATCCCCGTGTCCAAGACGGAGGGCGACCAGGCGGTCGGCGGCACCATCAACACCACCGGCGCCTTCCGCTACGAGGCCACCAAGGTCGGCTCCGACACCGTGCTGGCCCAGATCATCGCCATGGTCGAGGCCGCCCAGGGCGCCAAGCTCCCCATCCAGGCACTCGTCGATCGGGTCGTGCGCTACTTCGTCCCGGTCGTCATGGCCATCGCCACGCTCACCGTGATCGTGTGGCTCGTCTTCGGGCCCGAGCCGGCGCTCTCGTTCGCGCTCGTCAACGCGGTCGCGGTGCTGATCATCGCCTGCCCCTGCGCGATGGGGCTCGCCACGCCCACCTCGATCATGGTCGGGACGGGCAAGGCGGCCGAGACCGGCGTGCTCTTCCGCAACGGCACGGCGCTGCAGTCGCTGCAGGACGCGCAGGTCATCGCGATCGACAAGACGGGCACCCTCACGAAGGGGCGCCCCGAGCTGACCGACATCCAGACCGTGCCGGGCGAGGACGAGGACGAGGTGCTCGCGCTGGTGGCGGCCGT
>SKWV01000124.1 GCA_007128755.1 Trueperaceae bacterium | reverse complement strand
TCCGCGAGCGAGCCCTCGACGTAGCGCGCGCCGACGTGGGTGTGGATGGGAGCGTCGGGCGTTCCGGCCGGAGGCAGGTCCCGGATCGCGAGCAGCATCGGCAGCGCGACCAGCAGCACGAGCAACAGCGCGAGCGGCTTCATCGCTGCTCCGAGCGGCTGGTCCTGCTGATGGTGATCAGGAACAACACCGTGGTGACGCCCGCCCCGATCGCCGCCTCGGTCATGGCGACGTCGGGCGCTCCGCGGTACTGCCAGACGAGGCTCAGCACCAGGCTGTAGAGGGCGAACTGGATGGTCGCGGCGACCAGGTCCTTGGCGCGGGCGACGGAGAGTGCGGTCGCGATCAGCAGCAGCAGGACGACGGCGTCGAACGCTTGGCTCATGGCCCCTCCCCGCCGTCCTTGGCGACGGGCGCCACGCCGCTGCGGAACGCGCACCGTGCCAGGGCATGCGCGGTGGTCGGGCCGGAGGCCAGGACGAGCAGCGCCAGCAGGACGATCTTCAGGCCGGCGCTCCCGGGCGCGCCGAGCAGCAGCAGCGCGGCCAGGATCGAGCAGGCACCGACGGTGTCGCACTTGCTCGCGGCGTGCGCCCGGGAGTACAGGTCCGGCAGCCGGATCAGCCCGATCGTGCCGCCGAGCAGGAACACCACACCCACGAGCAGCAGGGCGCCGCCGATCGCGTCGCCCACCAGCGACGGGAACGTCATGACGTCGTCCCCCCGCGAAGCCGACCGGTCTCGATCAAGCGGGTGGCGGCGATCGTGATGATGAAGTTGAGCAACCCGTAGACGATGGCCGCGTCGATCAGGAACCCGTGCCCCCCGATGGACGCCAGCAGCACCAGCGTGATGAGCGCCTTGGTGCCGACGACGTTGACCGCGAGGATGCGGTCCTCGAGCGTCGGGCCCGCATTGGTCCGCCACAGGCACGCGAACGCCATGACCACCAGGGCCACGGCGGCGCCCCAGACCATCGTGATCACGGCCCCGCCGATGCGCCGAACAGGCGCTCGATCTCACGCGCGAGGCTGCCGTCCGATACCGCTCGGCCGAAGCGCTCGTCGAGGCAGTGCACGACGAAGGTGTCGCCAACCACATCGAGCGCGAGCGTGCCCGGCGTGATGGTGATGGCGTGCGCGAAGGCGACGCGGGCGCCTTCGGCTCCGAACCGCACGGTATGCCGCACCACCACCGGCGCGACCCGTGACCGCGGGTCCAGCACCACCCACAACACTTGGGAGGCCGCCACCACGATGTGCGCACCCATGGTCAGCATGAAGCGCGGCAGGCGTACGAGGCGCAGGGTCGACACGAACGGGTCGGGCTGGGGCCAGAGGAAGCGCGACGTCCACGCGGAGAGGGTCAGGGCAGTCGCGACCCCGACCGCCACGTCGAGGATGCCGCGCGGCGGGACGATGATGCACCAGAAGGCGAAGAGGGCGACACTCGTCCTGGCTCTGCGCATCGCGAGTCAATCATCTCCACCTTCGGCGAGGCTCGGGTCGCGATGCGGCCGTTCGGGCACTGCCGAAGGGCGATCGACTCGAGCGCGAGGAGGCCCCACGACCGAGTGAGCCCGCCCCTACGCTGTCACATGCTCTTTCGTGCCGCAAGGGGCACGCCTCCATGGCGGAGCGCGTGCCCGCGCCGTTCAGCCGATCCCGAGCACGTAGATCGCCAGCAGGCCCACGACACCCGCCATGATCACGTAGTACGTGGCCGGCAGCACCGTGAGCCGCAGGATCAGCCCCTCCTTGCCCACCAGCCCCACGACGGCGGCTGCCGCGACGACGTTGTGCACCGTGATCATGTTGCCGGCGGCGCCCCCGACCGCCTGCAGCGCGACGATGAGCTGGCGCGACACGTCGATCTGGTCCGCCACGCCCCACTGGAACAGCGAGAACATGAGGTTGCTGATCGTGTTGCTGCCGGCCACGAACGCGCCGAGCCCGCCGATGAGGGCCGCGAACGCGGGCCACGCCTGACCGGCGGCACCCGCGGCGGCTCCCGCCAGTACCAGCGGCATGCTGGCGTGGCCGCTCTCGTTCACGCCGGACTCGATGAAGACGCGCGCCATGGGCACCGCGATGAGGAGCGCGACGGAGGCGGCGACGACCTGGCGGAGCGAGGTGCTCGCGCCGCGTGTGAACGACCGCCATGGCACCCGGTGCAGCAGCACGCTCAGGAGCGCGACGAGCACCAAGATGGTGCCGGGAGAGTAGAGCGCCTCCCAGCTCTGCGAGATGTGGGTACCGAAGATGGCGCCGAGACGGAGGTCGACCTCGCGCAGGCGATCGCCGAGCCCCAGGGCCGGCAGGCGCGTCATCACCAGCAGCACGCCGAGCAGGAGGTACGGGATCCACGCCACGGCCACGGGCATCGCCGGCCGCGCGTCGACCTCGTCGGGCTCGACCGTGCCCATCCACCAGGCGTCCCAGCGGCTCCGGTCGGGGAACTGCCAGGGCACCTTGGGCATCAGGAAGCCGCGGCGCGCGGCCACGCTCACCACCGCGAGCGAGAAGAGGCCGCCGAAGAGCGACGGGAACTCGGGACCCAAGAAGACGGCGACCAGCGCGTAGGGGATCACGAAGACGAGGCCGGCGAAGAGCGCGAACGGCCACACCTCGAGCCCCTCGCGCCACGAGCGCTTCTCGCCGAAGAAGCGCGTGAGCATCGCGCTGATGACGAGCGGGATGACGACGCCGATGACGCCGTGCACGAGGCCGACGCGCGCGACGATGCCGAGCACGTACGCCTCGAGCGTCATGCCCTGCGCCTGGAGGAAGGTGGCGACCTCGGGCGCGGTGAGGCCGCCGGTGACGCCGACGAGCATCGGCGTCCCGAGCGCGCCGAACGACACGGGGGCCGACTGCGTGATCATCCCCACCACCACCGCGGCGGCGGCGGGGAAGCCCAGCGCGAGCAGCAGCGGGCCGACGACCGCGGCGGGCGTGCCGAACCCGGACGCGCCCTCGATGAAGCAGCCGAACAGGAAGCCGACGATGATCGCCTGGATGCGGCGGTCGTCGCTGATGGTCATGAAGCCGCGGCGGATCGCGCCGACGGCGCCGGAGACCTGCAGCGTGTTGAGCATGAGGAGGGCGCCGAACACGATCCACAGGATCGACACCGCGATCCAGACGCCCTGCACGACCGCCGCGCCGATGATCGCCGGCGGCACCTGCCACACGAACGCCGACAGCACGACCGCGATGCCGAGCGAGTACGGCAACGAGCGCCGCGCCGACCAGCCGAACCCGATCAGCAGGACGAGCACGACGACGATGGGGAGGAGCGCCAGGAGCGCGAGGACGTACGTCATGTGGAGCCCACGGTACCAAGCAGCATCTTCGACGATGAGAGGAACGTCCTACAGGCGCTCGATGAGCTCTCGTCGAGCGGGCACCCCCAGGAAGCGCTCGATCTCGTGCACGAACCGCGGCCATGCCGGGTCGGTCTCGAGCAGCAGGTGATCGTCGCTCTCGAGCGGGACGAACCGAGATCCGGGTATCTGGGCGGCCAGCCGCCGCGACGACTCGAGCGGCACGACGGCGTCGTGGCTGGCGTGGAGGATCAGGGTCGGGACGCGGACGTCGTCCGCCAGCGACCTTGCGTCGATCTCGAAGATGGCGCTCGCGAGGGCCGCCGCCTCGTCGGGAGACGCCGACAGCCGTTGGAGGTCGTTGAACCAACTTGCCTGCTCCGGCGTGGCGTGGGGCATGAACAGCGTGGTGAACACCTGTCGGAAGGCGGCGTTGTCTTGGCCCCAGCCGACGCGGATCATGGCGAGCATGGCGTCGGCCATCTCGCGGGGTTCCGGATCGACGTAGCCGCCGTAGAGGATCAGGTGGCTGACCCGCTCCGGGTGGCGAACGGCGTACGCGAGCGCC
>SKWV01000478.1 GCA_007128755.1 Trueperaceae bacterium | reverse complement strand
GATCTCGGCGATCTCGGCGATGCGCGCCTCGCCGACGTGCCGCTCGGCCCGCTGCACCTCCCACAGGAGGGGCATGATCGCGCTGCGGCGGCCGTACTCGGGGTAGCGCTCCAGGATCTCGGCCAGCACGTCGGGCTTGTCGGCGAAGAACGGGGCGACGGTCGGGAGCTCGTGCGCCGCGCTCACTTGTCGACGTCTCCCAGGACGGGGTCGAGCGACGCGATGTTGACGACCATGTCGGCGAAGAGGCCGCCGACGCACATGGGCTGGAGCGATTGCAGGTTGACGAGGCTGGGCACGCGCACCTTGACGCGGTAGGGCATCGAGCCGCCGTCGCTCACGAGGTAGTAGCCGAGCTCGCCGCGCGCCGACTCGGTCGGCACGTACACGGCGCCACTGGGCGGGTGGAAGCCCTCGGTCACGAGCTTGAAGTGGAAGATGACGGCCTCCATCGACGTCTCCAGCTCCTGCCGTGGCGGCAGGCTGATGCGACGGTCGGGATCCTGGACGGGGCCCGGCTCGAGCAGGTCCAAGGCCTGCTCGACGATGCGCAGCGACTCGCGCATCTCGCGGAAGCGGCCCTCGAAGCGCGCGTAGGCGTCGCCGGTCTCGCTCGTGATCACGTCGAACGCGTAGTCCTGGTAGTGCGCGTACGGCTGCGCCTTGCGGAAGTCGAGCGGCACGCCGCTCGCGCGCAGGCTCGGCCCGGTGAGGCCGTGCGCGAGCGCCGTCTCGGCGTCGATGATGCCCACGCCCTTGGTGCGCGAGAGGAAGATGTCGTTCTTCATGAAGAGCGCGGCGTACTGGTCCATCATCGCCGGGAAGCTCGCGAGGAAGGCGCGAACGCGCTCCTCGAAGCCCTCGGGGATGTCGCGGTAGAGGCCGCCGACGCGGAAGTAGCCGTAGTTCATGCGCACGCCGGTGACCATCTCGAACAGGTCGAGGATCTGCTCGCGCTCGCGCATGGTGTAGAAGAAGAGCGTCAGGGCGCCCATGTCGAGGATGCCGGTGCCGAGGAAGACCAGGTGGCTGGCGATGCGGTTGAGCTCGTTCAGGATGACCCGCACGCGGTGCGCGCGGATCGGCACCTGCGAGTCCATGAGCCGCTCGACGCCTTCGACGTAGGCGAGGTCGTGCGCGAAGGAGTGCACGTAGTCCATGCGGTTCGTGTACGTGATGCACTGCTGGTACGTGCGGTGCTCCATCGTCTTCTCGAAGCCGGTATGGAGGTAGCCGATCTGCGGGGCGATGTGGACGATGCGCTCGCCGTCGAGGTCGACGACGAGCCGCAGCACGCCGTGCGTGCTCGGGTGCTGCGGCCCCACGTTGATACGCATGTGCTTCGTCTCGAACGCGCCGTGCTCGGTGGCGACCGCGACGGCGTTGCTGCCGGCCGGCTTGGCGGTCACGACTCGTGCTTCCGGTCGGCGGCGTCCGCCCGCGTGGCGGCAGGTCGCTCGACCTGTTCGGAGACCACGCCCTTGCGGGCGCCGCCGACCCAGCCGGTGAGGCCGCGGCTCCGGCCGATCATGCCGGCGCGGAACGAGGCGGGATCGAGGAAGCGGCCGTCGTTGAAGAGCGTCGGCGTCTCGCCCAGCGGGAAGTCCTTGCGCAGCGCGTGGCCCTCGAGGTCCTCGGGTGTGATGAGCTTGCGGAGGTTCGGATGCCCGGCGAAGTGCACGCCGAAGAGGTCGAACACCTCGCGCTCGAGGAAGTTGGCGCCCGGCCACAGGTCGGTGATCGTGGCGACGCTCTCGCCGTCGTCGAGGTCGATCCGGATGAAGATCCGTTCGTTCGCGGCGATGGCGTAGAGGTTGTAGACCACGGAGAAGCGCGGTCCGGAGTGGCGCGGGAAGTTGAGCCAGTCGATGCCGAGCACGTCCGAGAGGAGGTCGAAGCCGGCTTCCTTGGCGGCGCGGGCGGCGTCGTGGCCGCTCGCACGCGGGACGGTGACCGTGATCATCTCCTTGAAGACGCCGGGCCGGCCCCCCAGCCCGACGAGCGCCTCTTGGACCGTCGTGGCGAGGGGGCCGGCCGGAACGGCCGCGGGCGCGCCAGCCACCTCGCTCATCGCGTCCACCCCTCGATCATCGGCAACTCGACCCCGCGCTCGTCGAAGGTCTCGCCGCGCACCTTCTTCTGGAGCTGCATGACGCCGAACACGAGCGCCTCGGGCCGCGGCGGGCAGCCGGGGACGAAGATGTCGACGGGCACCACCGAGTCGACGTTCTGCACGATGGCGTAGTTGTTGAACATGCCGCCGCTGCTGGCGCAGGCGCCCATGCTGATGACCCACTTGGGATCGGGCATCTGGTCGTAGACACGGCGCATGACCGGCGCCATCTTCTTGGAGAGGCGGCCGGCGACGATCATGACGTCGGCCTGCCGCGGGCTCGCCCGGAACACCTCGGAGCCGAAGCGCGCCATGTCGTTGCGGGCGTTCGTCGACTGCATCATCTCGATGGCGCAGCAGGCGAGCCCGAAGGTCGCGGGCCACAGGCTGTTGCTGCGGCCCCAGGCGACGAGCCTTCCGAGCGTGCTGAACAGGATCCCGTCGCGCTCGAGCTCCTGGACGTCCTTCTCGAAGAGGTCCTTGAGGGACATCGCGGCTACCAGCGCAGGACCCCACGCCGCAGGATGTAGATGTACCCCACGGCGAGGATCCCGACGAAGATGATGGCTTGGAAGAACAGGAACTGCGGCGCACCGTTGTAGGCGACGGCGAGCGGGAAGAAGAAGGCGGTCTCGATGTCGAAGATGATGAAGAGCACCGCCACGAGGTAGAAGTGGACGGGGAAGCGCTCGCGCGCCGTCCCGGAAGCGGGCACGCCGGACTCGTAGGCGGCGAGCTTGGCGGCCGTGGCGCGCTTCGGTCCTAACAGCGCTCCGACGGCGATGGCAGCGACGGCGATGAAGCCAGCCGCCAGGAACATCATGAGAAGGGCTTCGAACACGCTGTGACTCTCCCTCGTCGCGCCGGTCTCGGCTGGTGCCCGGCGGCGTCTCGGATCGGTGTGACGCGAGATCGGCTGCTTGTGCCGCTTTTCACAACCTCAAGCGTCTCTCAGTCTACCAATCGTGGTCGGGCGTCACAAGGCATGGAAGATCACGCTGGGCGCGGGGTTCTTCGTGCCTCGCGCGGGATACGGCGGCCAGACGATCAGCGCCGCCGGCGCGAATCTCCCCAAGCCCGGACGCTCGGCGCCAGTGCCAAGCCGACGATCGCCAGGCCCAACGCGCCATAGACGGCGTGCAACACGTGGAAGCCGCGGATCATGACGACCTGCGTCACGATCCACACGACCGTCGCCACGCCGCTCGCGCCGGCGGCCAGCCACGCGACGCGGCGCCCCGACGCCTGCTCCAGCGATCGTGCCCAACGCGGCGCGCGCCCCGTCCACAGGAGCCACGCGGCCAAGAGCGGCAGCAGACCCAGGAACGCGAAGAGCAGCGCCCCCGGCACGAAGAACGTCTCGAAGGGCGAGAACTCCAGCATCGAGAGCGGCATGCCGAAGAGCGCCCCGTCGGGGAACGCCATCATCAGGACGCCGCTGGGAAGCGCCGTGACGCCGACGAAGCCGAGCACCCAGCCCAGCGCCGTCACGAGGGTCGGTCGCGCGTCGTCGGTTTGTGCGCGACCGGTTCGGTGGAGACCTCCATGGGCCATGCGGACCACCTCCCGGCGATCGCCGCACTATGCGCTCGGCCCCGGGCACATGTCAGGTACACGTGTCCCCGGGCGCGCCTCGAACGCCGGCCCAGCATGCGGCCGGCGGCGGCCGTCGCCGACCTCCTCCGGGTCCCGCTCGCCGATCGAGCGCCTCACCGCAGGCGGAACGTCTGCATCGGCTTGACGTGGCTCACGCTGGTCCATATACTTCGGAGCGCTGACGGG